>SXVE01000309.1 GCA_005790265.1 Acidobacteriota bacterium
ACCGTCGCCGACAACGCGGGAGGCGCGGCGGGCGGTTTGTATGCCTACGGCGAGTTCACGACCGTGCGCAGCTCGATCATCGCCAAAAACCGCAGCAACGGAACCGTGCCGGACGTGGGGACATTTTCCGCCGCGTTCGTCTCGCAGGGTTTTAACTTTATCGGCAGCGCGCCGCCGGGAAGTGGTTTCGTCAACAATACGAACAACGACCGCGTAGGAACGCTCGCTTCGCCTTCTGACCCGCGCATTGACGCGCTCGCCAATTACGGCGGCACGACGCCGACGCACCGGCTTTTAAGCAACTCGCCCGCGATTGCTAAAGGTAACAGTTTCGGTTTGACGCGTGACCAGCGCGGCGCGACTCGTCCGGTAGATATACCCGTCCAGTCGAACGCCGCTGACGGCGCGGACATCGGCGCGTTTGAAGCGCAGACCGCCGCCACTAACCAGCCGCCCGTCGCCAATTCCAATTCTTATGTCGCAACCCGCAACACTGCTTTATCGGTTGCCGCGCCGGGCGTTCTCGCGAACGACACTGACCCGGACGGAGATTCGTTATCGGCGATCAAAGTCACCGATCCGGCACACGGCAGCGTGACGCTCAACGCCGACGGTTCTTTTATATACACGCCGAACGCAGGCTACATCGGTTCGGATTCTTTTACCTATAAAGCTAATGACGGCGTTGCCGATTCCAACGTCGCCGTCGTCAGCATCAGCGTTTCGAATACCGCTCCTGCGGCGGCAGACGATTTATATACGACGGCGCGCAATAACCCTTTGACCGTCGCCGCGCCCGGCGTTCTGGCGAACGATACGGACGCCAACGGCGATACGACTGCGGCGATCAAAGTCACCAATCCGTCGAACGGCAGCGTGACGCTTAACGCCAACGGCTCTTTTACATATACGCCGAACGCAGACTATATCGGCTCGGATTCTTTTACCTATAAGGCAAGCGACGGCGCGGCGGATTCAAACGTCGCGACCGTCTTCCTGACCGTCACGGCGGGCATCGTGGTCAACAAAACCGCCGACACGAACGACGGCATCTGCGACGCCGATTGCAGCCTGCGCGAGGCGATCAGAGCGCTGCCTTCTGGCGGAACGATCGACTTCGATCTGCCCGGCGCGGGACCGCATACGATTCAGCTCGACGCGGCTTTGCCCGCACTGACGGCAAATCTCGACATCGTCAACACATCGCGTGAAAGCATCACCGTCAGAGGCGAAGGCGCTGCTGACCCGTATCGCATTTTCACCGTCGGTTCGGGTCGCACCGTCCAAATCTCGAAACTCGTCGTCAGCAACGGATATGTCTCCAACCAAGCGGGCGGCGGCATTATTAATAGCGGCACTCTCATCTTAAATGACGTCACTGTCAATTCGTCAACGGCGGCTCAGGGCGGCGGCATCTTTAACTCCGGCGGAACTTTAACGCTTCAGAACAGCACGATCGATGCGAATCTTGCCAGCACATTCGGCGGGGGACTTTTTAACGCTTCAAGAGGTACGGTGACACTGGTCAACAGCACCGTCAGCGGAAATATCGTCGCCGGTATCGGCGGCGGCATCTACAGCGATTCCGGTTCGGTCGAATTGACGAGCAGCACCGTCAGCGGAAATGCCGCCGCCGTTGACGGCGGCGGCATTTACAGCGGAAACGCCGCGCTGACCATCACGAGCGTCACCGTCACTGCTAACCGCGCCGACTCCGACAGCAACAATTCGGGCGTTGGCGGCGGCATCGTCGCCGGTAACGCGCTGCTGCGAAACAGCATCGTCGCCGACAATTACCGCGGCACGGGGAACACCATCGAGGACGACGTGATCGCTTCGCTCGACGCTGCGAGTTCGTTTAATTTGATCGGCACGGGCGGCGCGGGCGGATTGATCGACGGCGTGAACAACAATCAGGTCGGCGTCGCCGATCCGGGACTCAGCGCACTCGCCGACAACGGCGGCGCGACGCAGACGCACCGGCTTCTCGGCAACTCGCCCGCGATAGATAAAGGCAGTAATGTCGGTTTAAGCGCCGACCAGCGCGGAGCGCTGCGTCCGGTTGACGTCGCTACGCAGTCGAATTCAGAGAACGGCACGGATGTCGGCGCGTTTGAAATGCAAGTTTCTCCGACCGCCGCTTCCGTTTCTGTGACGGGCAGAGTTTTCACACCGCAAGGCAGCGGCGTGCTCAACGCGACCGTCGCTTTGACCGACACGAACGGCAATACGCTAACCGCGCGAACCAACTCGTTCGGCTATTTTCGCTTTACCGGCGTTACGGCGGGCACAGTTTACATTGTGCGAGTCTTTTCGAAGAGTTACCGATTTACGCCGCAAGTCATTGCGGTCAGCGATGAAATCACCGAATTAAATTTCACTGCTGACGGCTCGACGGCAGCGAAAAAATCGGACGAGTCATTCTAGCTTTTCCTGTTGACCAATGAATTTTGAGAAGCCGGAGTTTACAAAACGGCAAACTCCGGCTTCCATTTCTAACTCTCCAATAGAAATTATTAGCGATAGAGAGACGATTCCGCCCGGAGCAGTTGCTCAATCGATTATCTGGGTGCGCCGTGAATTCGACGGCACGTTTCAGAATCGCGGCAGTCATCCGGCGAGCGGCGTTAATAGCTGGAACACGAGGAAATACTCAGATTATGGATGGCGAAAAACGAAGACGCCAAATCACAGTGATTAGGTTCTGTTGACATTTCAATATAATCGAATAACCTAACCGAGTAATGAAAGTTAGATTAACCGATGCCCAGTGGCAGAAAATACTGCCGTTTTTGAAAACCTGTCCGAATATTTACATCGGACAAGAAGATGAATGCCGACAATTTCTCGAAGCCGTTTTATGGATTGCCCGAAGCGGCGCGCAATGGCGACTGCTGCCTGACGAATATGGCAACTGGAACACGATTTACAAACGCTTTGCTCGTTGGAGTGCCGCCAATATCTTTGAAAAGCTGTTCGATTTTTGCGCTTCGGATAAAGATTTGGAACATCTGCTGATTGATTCGACCATTGTCAGAGCGCACGCTTCGGCGGCAGGCGCACAAAAAAACACGGAGCGCAGAATCTAGGGCGTTCGCGTGGCGGCTTTTCAACCAAGATTCATTTGGCGACCGACGCGCTCGGCAACGCGCTCAGGTTTATCTTGACGAGCGGCGAGGTGAGCGACCACCGGCAGGCAAACAACCTGATCAACGGTTTGGTTTTTGAAACGCTCATTGCCGACAAAGGCTATGATTCGGAAGAGTTTGTCAAAACAGTCAGGGAATCCGGCGCGGCGGTAGTTGTTCCTGCACGGTCAAACAAAAAATTGCGCCGCCAATACGACCGGCACTTATATCGTGAACGACATTTAATTGAATGCTTTATCGGTAAAATCAAGCATTATCGAAGAATCTTTACCAGATTCGAGAAATTATCAAAGAACTATCTGAGTTTCATTCATCTGGTTAGTTCAGTTATTTGGCTCAGATGAAATGTCAACAGAACCTAGATAAAAATAATTTTTGAAGCATGATTTCTCCTATTTTTATAAAGAACAAACTATTTATATTTCACGGGTTATTTAGTGGTATAAAAAACAGTAATAAGTCGATCGGTTAAAGCAATTTTTTCTATTAGTTACCTTGCTAAAAACTTAAATTAGAGAAATAAACGCATCTGATCTTTTAGTTTCACAAAAACACTAAGACCCCACACGAAGATACAGTAACTATTGAACACAAGAATACCTGCTTTCAATAAAGCCTTTACTTCAGCATTCCTCACCCAAAATGCTGCAAAATCTAATTGTCGTCGGTTTTAAAAGTGAAATGACTCTAGATCATTTGTAAAAAA
>SXVE01000310.1 GCA_005790265.1 Acidobacteriota bacterium
AGTCCGTGCAACGCGTGTCCGAATTCGTGGAAAAGCGTCGTCGCGTCGTCCCACGAAATCAAAACGGGTTCACCGGGTTTGCCTTTCACGAAATTGGAATTGTTGGAAACAATCGTCGTAATTTCTTTGCCGTCCATTCGTTCCTGCGAGCGATACGCATTCATCCACGCGCCCGAACGTTTGCCTTCACGCGCATACGGATCGAAATACCACAACCCGACGTGTTTGCCAGTCGTTTTATCTTTGACTTCCCAAACTTTGACGTCCGGATGATAAACCGGAACGTCGGAAACGGGCGTGAAATTGAAATTAAAAAGTTCGCCCGCGACATAAAACATTCCGTCGCGCAATTTGTCGAGTTGGAGATACGGCTTGACTTCGTTTTGATCGAGATCGTAGCGCTCTTTGCGCACTTTCTCCATATAATAACGATAATCCCACGGCTCAATCGTCAGTTTCGCGCCTTCTTTGTCGGCGAGTTTCTGCATATCGGCGACTTCTTCTTTGACGCGCGCGACCGCCGGAGTCCAGACGGCTTCCATCAATTCCATTGCGCGTTCGGGCGTTTTCGCCATTGCATTTTCCAATCGCCAATGCGCGTGAGTCGCAAATCCGAGCAGTTTGGCGCGTTCGGCGCGGAGCTGCAAAACTTCGGAAATGATTGCGTTGTTGTCGTTTTTGTCGGCATTGTCGCCGCGATTGACGAACATTTTCCAGACTTTTTCGCGCAAACCGCGATTCGCCGAATACGTCAGAAACGGATCAACCGACGAGCGCGTGTTGGCGATGATCCACGAACCTTTTTTGCCTTTTGATTCGGCGATTTGTGCCGCCGCATCTTTTAATGATTGCGGCAAACCGGCGAGATCGGCTTCGTTTTTGATTTCGACGAACAAATCCGTTTCATCGGCTAATAAATGCTGGCTGAAATTCGTGTAAAGTCCGGCAAGCTGTTGATTGATTTCCGAAAGCCGCGCTTTTTTCGCCGTGTCGAGCTGCGCGCCCGCGCGCACGAAATTCGTGTAATAGCGCCACGTCAAACGCTGCTGTTCCGGCGTCAGTTTCGCTTTTTCCGGTGAGTTGTAAACCGCTTCGATGCGTTTGAAAAGTTTTTCGTTCTGCGTAATTTTATCGCCGAAAGCCGCGAGTTTAATGTCCATTTCGCTTTCGACTGCGCGCATTTCCGGCGTGCTCATCGTACCCGACCAAATGCCGTAAGCAGTCGAAACGCGGTCGAGGCTGTGTCCGGTGCGTTCCAGCGCGGCAATCGTATTTTCAAACGTCGGCGCGGCGCTTTCCGAGGTGATGCGGTCAATTTCGCGGAGATTTTCCGCCATCGCCGCTTCGAGCGCGGGTTTGAAATGCTCGATTTTTACTTTGTCAAACGGCGGAATGCCGCCGTAATTGCCTTTCCATTCGGCTAACAGCGGATTGTCCGCCGTTTGAAATTCAGTTGTCAATTTGTCTTTCGCGGCAAAAGCCTGAACGTCAGTTGTTGGATTCATAAAATAATTGGCAGATAAAACAGTAATTGCCGCTGCCGTCAGCAAAAAGCGCGGTGAATAATAACGAAGCATCAAAAATTCTCCTTTCTCGTGAATCATTTGAATGAGCAGATAAAAACTTTCGCGGGGCAAGATCAATTCCGTCGTTTTGTTTATCCGGTAAATTATAGATGAATAAATTAAAGTTGTCAGATGCTTTGAAAAAATTGCGCGCGTTGGAAACTGCGCCGGAAGTTGTGCCGCGCCGAATCAATCTTCGCGTTTATCCTTTTGCGCCCGTGTTTTAACCGAAGTAGAATATATTTTTTTATGAAAGCAGTAATTTTAGCGGGCGGACGCGGCAGCCGCATCAGCGAGGAAACGTCCGTCAAGCCGAAACCGATGATCGAAATCGGCGACAAACCGATTTTGTGGCACATTATGAAATATTATTCGGCGCACGGCGTCAATGATTTCGTCGTCTGCTGCGGCTATCTCGGTTACGTTATCAAGGAGTATTTCGCCAATTATTTTCTGCACACGTCCGACATCACTTTCGATCTGGCGCACAATCAAACGACGATTCATCACAAACGCGCCGAACCGTGGCGAGTGACTTTAGTTGACACCGGCATTGAAACGATGACCGGCGGACGTTTGAAACGCGTGCGCGATTATCTCGAAGCGGACGAAGATTTTTGCTTCACTTACGGCGACGGTTTAGCCGATGTCAATATCGGCGCGGCGATTGAAAGCCACCGAAAAAGCGGAAAACTGGCGACCGTCACGGCGGTTCAGCCGCCGGGCAGATTCGGCTCGCTGATTTTGAGCGCCGACGGCGGCGTCAGCGGATTTCGCGAAAAACCGGATGACGGCGGCTGGATCAACGGGGGATTTTTCGTCGCCCGTCCGCAGATTTTCGATTATATCGCCGGCGACGAAACGAGCTGGGAGCGCGAACCGCTCGAAGATTTAGTGCGCGACCAGCAATTAAACGCTTTTGCGCATCACGGTTTTTTTCAGCCGATGGACACGCTACGCGACCGTCTGCATCTCGAAGAACTCTGGGAAAATAACCGCGCGCCGTGGAAAATTTGGTGAAAATGGAAAATAGATAATTGAAAATGAATAATGAAAGACTAAGTAATTCTTTTTATTTTCCGTTTTCCATTTTCCATTAAAGATTTTATGAATTTCTGGACTGACAAGCGCGTTTTGATTACCGGACACACCGGATTTAAAGGAAGCTGGCTCGCTTTCTGGCTGAAAATGCTGGGTGCGGAGATTTGCGGCTACGCGCTCGCGCCCGAATCGGAGCCGAATCTTTACGCCAATCTCGATCTGGAAAATCGCATTTCTTCGATTATCGGCGACGTTCGCGACCGCGCGGCGTTTGAAGAAATTGTGCGCGACTTTCGACCGGAAATCGTTTTTCACCTGGCGGCGCAGAGTCTCGTCCGCCGCTCGTACCGCGAGCCGGTCGAAACGTACGAAACGAATCTGCTCGGCACCGTCAATGTTTTAGACGCCGTTCGCCGCGCCGAATCGGTCAAAGCCGTCGTTGTTATCACGACCGACAAAGTTTACGAAAACAAAGAATGGCACTGGGCTTATCGCGAAAACGAAAGATTGGGCGGCTACGATCCGTATTCCAATTCCAAAGCCTGCGCCGAGCTTGCGGTTGCGGCGTTTCGCGATTCATTTTTTAACGATAAAAACGCGTTAATCGCCACCGCGCG
>SXVE01000311.1 GCA_005790265.1 Acidobacteriota bacterium
ATTGAACCCATATCGTCGGCGCCGAAACGGAGCGCGGTTTGTCCGAGCCGCAAGCCCTGCGTCAGCCACGACGATTGAATGTGCTGGACGTTATCGAGAAAAAGGCGCGAGACGGAAACCATTTTCAGGTAATCAATGCCGGTCGGCTCTTCCGTGATTTAGCGCCCCAAGGCGGTGTTTTCGCGCTGGAAAGTCCAAGGAATAAACGCCGTGAAACCGCCGGTTTCGTCCTGCACATCGCGGATTCTTTGCAGATGTTTGACGCGGTGCGAAATGTTGTCGCCGATGCCGAACATCATCGTCGCGGTCGAGCGCAAGCCCACTTTATGAACGGCGCGCATCACGTCGAGCCATTCCTGCGTCGAGCATTTCGTCGAAACGCGTTTGCGCACCTCGTCGTCGAGAATTTCGCCGCCGCCGCCCGGCATCGAATAAAGTCCGGCATTTTTCAAACGCCGCATAATCGTTTCGTAATCGAGCTTTGAGATCAGCGAAATATTGTGAATTTCCGGCGGCGAAAAGCAATGTAGTTGAAAATTCGGATATTTAGCGTGAAGCGTCTGTAAAAGATTTTCATACCATTCGATGTTGAAATCGGGATGAAGTCCGCCCTGCATCAAAACTCCGGTGCCGCCGAGGGCGATGGTTTCTTCGATGCGTTTTTCGATTTCTTCGATTGAATGCACATAAGTTTCCGGTTTTCCCGGTCGGCGATAAAACGCGCAGAACGTGCAGACGACATTGCAAACGTTCGTATAATTGATGTTGCGATCAATAATATAAGTAACAACGTCGGTCGGATTGTGGCGCATTCTGATTTCGTGCGCCGCCGCGCCGATTTTCGCGATGTCGTAAGATTCCAAAAGCGCCGTGCAATCCTCGCCGGTCATTCGTTCGCCGCTCAAAACTTTATCTAAAATCGGTTGAATATCTCTCATAATTTTCAAATATTTTATCACGGAGAAGAACTAGCCACGAACAAACCAAAAAAAGAACGCGAAAGTGAGAATTACAAAATCGTTAATTTATCTTTTTATTTCGCCGCTTCGCGCGTTTATTTGTGCTAATTCTTTCATTTTGCAAATAGTTTCCGCACTTTGCGAAAAATTTTAGGAATGATTGCCGTTAAAAGCCGATGTTTTCGCCGGTAAATCTTCGCTGAAAAATACTTTTACAAATTTTATGCCAAATTGTCTGCTATTTTGCGTCAAAGAAATGCGCGTTAGTTTTTGAGAGAGAATTTTGGAGAGTTTAGTTTTTATGAGAAATCGGGAAAATCAGTTGGAAAGCAGAGATGTCGGTTTATTTATTTTTGTAATCGTCGCCGGTTGGCTGCTGCTTTTTTATTCTAATTTATTTTAGCGGGCGGCGATGAAATCGAGCGGTTTGTTCGCTTCGATCAGATTGTGTTTTTTCGCCAGTTTGAAATAAAGTTCGAGTCCGGCGCGCATCGAATCAGAAATTGAGTAGGAAATATTTTCCGAAAGATAAATTTTGAACTGCTCGCGCGAAATCGAAATTTCCGATTCGTAGTTTGAAATTATTTCCTCCAAATGCCGCAATCCTTCGTCGCGCGCCGCCGCAAAATCAATTGTGCAGCTTTCCTTTTTCGTCATCCACATCGCAAAGATAAAACCGCAGTTCGTGTAGCTTTTCCAGATTTCAGCCAAATCGAATTTGCGGTATTTCGTTTCGTCAATGGTCAGCGCCGGATCGCCGATCAGCAGCGCGCAATCGCTGTTTTCGAGCATCGCATCAACGTTTGGCGCGGCTTTCGTCCAAACGGGTTCGGCGCCGAAAAATTCGCGGAAAATTATTTTCGTCAGCGCGACCGACGTGCGCGACGACACATCGAGCGCGACGGATTTGACCCGGCTCAAATCCGCGTTTTCGGTTACGAGACAAACGCTGCGCACTTTTTCCCGCGCGCCGACGCAAACGTCCGGAATCAATCGCACGTCGCCGCCGATTCGCTGGTATTCGATGACGGGAACGAGCGCGGCATCAACCCGGTTGTGAGTGAGAAAATCCGCCGAACGCGCGGGCGCCGTATCGAGAATTATCTCGACGCGTCCGCGATTTGCGCCGTAGAGAAACGACCAGATGAGCGGCGCCGTGTTTGAATAACTCGAAGCGGAAATTCGCGAAATATGCGTTTTCTGCATTTTAATGTAAAAAAGTATTCCGCGCGGCGTTAAACATTCGCGCGAAATACTCTCGATTGCAAAATAGTTATTTTAAGTAAAAAAAGAACTTTAATCGGCTAATACATCGTGAAACTTCGGCGTTTCGTTAATCAGTTTTCTGGCGAAAGGACAGGTTGCGATAACCCGTAAGTTGTTTTCGCGCGCAAACTTAACCGCTTCTTCCACCAAACTTTCACCGATCCCTTCGCTGCGCAAAGATTCGTCAACTTCCGTATGATCAATCGTAATTTCATTGTCGGCAGTTCTTTCGTACGTCAGCTCCGCGACCCATTCGCCGTCTTTTTCAATATAAAAGGCGCCTTTTTTTCCGTGCTCGTCTCTCTGAATTTCCATCATTCTGTTAGCCTACAAAGAAAGTTTCCGAAAATGCAAATCTTGTTTGAAAGTTTGTTTTCTATTATTCTCTAAAAATATGAAAAACAGAACATCTTTTGCGCTTTTTCTAATGTTTTTTTCCTTTGCCGCAACCGCTTTCGGGCAGCAAAACATTATCATTAACGATCCGCTGAAGAATGAGAAACCGTCAAACGTCAGCGCCGCGCACGAGAATTTAATAAAAAATCAAATTCTGCCGCGCGCCAGAAAACATTGGGCGGGAAATGACGCGTGTCAGGAAGATTTCGCTTTGTCCGGCGCGGCGAACGGCGCTTTTACCAAACCGTCTGCCGCGCAAACGCTGGTTTTTTACCAGTTTTGTCAGACCGGAAACGGATTCGGCAATAATGGTTTGGTCTTAATCGAAAACGGAAAAATCATCGGCAGTTACGTTTCCGAAGGCGGTTGGGCGAACGGAATAAGCCGCGCGCCGGACGTTAATCAAAACGGTTTGGATGAATTTCTCGTTTATTATTCGGGCGGAATGCATCAGGGACAAGGCGGAACCGGCGCCGACGTGATGGAATTTTCCGGCGCGAATGCGATTAAAGGTCTCGGCTGGTTTCAGGCGGAAAGTTTTACGGAAGAAGATGGTTTCAGTTATAAAGTTTCGGTCAAACCGGCGAAAATTCCAGCTTACTACCGCGAAAAATACGTTTCGTCCGGCGACGATAAATGGCGCAAATCGGGCAAAATCGCCGTTTTCAAGCTCGGTAAAGTTTCAGGAAATTTCATCGCGCTCAAATAATTTATCGAAATTTTGACAAAGAAAAATTCGCTGCCGAGAAAAATTATTTCAAACCTTTATGAATCGCCAAGAATACGCCGCCCGGCGCGGCGCGATGATGAAAAAAAGCATCGAAGAATTGATCGAAGCGCTCGCGAGCGACGATTTGCAAATTAGATTTTTCGCCGAAATGTGTTTGCGCGACGCGACCGGCGTCTGACTGGATTTTCAACCGGCGAGTTCGCCGCAAGCGAGAGAAGATTCAATCGAAAAATGGCGCGCGTGGATGCACGAACGCGAAGGAAAATTCAAGAAAAAACTGAAAAGGCGTAAAAAATAAAAACACGGCATCGAATCAATGAAATGAGCGGTGGGAAAAAGAAGCGGAATATCCGCCGCTCGACGGAGAAAGATTGAATATGAAAAAAGCGGCGAAGACTTTTGTCGGAATTTTGGTTTTGTTTGCGGCGGCGAGTATTGATGCTTACGCTTGTAGCTGCGCTATGGTAAATCCCGACAAAATTACTGTGGCGCAACAGGTTAATAATGCAAAGAAAAACGCACAGGCGGTTTTTTCCGGCAAAGTTCTCGAAATCGTCAGAAAACCGGAAGACTTTCAAATCATCGTTAAATTTCAGACGCAAAGTTCGTGGAAAGGCAATGTTTCCAAACAAATAACGATTACAACCGCAGCCGACAGCGCGATGTGCGGTTATAATTTTGAAGTCGG
>SXVE01000312.1 GCA_005790265.1 Acidobacteriota bacterium
GCTCGAAACTTTGAGCGGCTGCAAATCCGGTTCGGGAAAATAGCGGTAATCGTGCGCATCTTCTTTCGAGCGCATCACGCGCGTGCGGTTGTTTTTTTCATCCCACAAACGCGTTTCTTGGGCGACGGTTTCGCCCGCTTCGTGCGCCGCGATTTGCCGTTCGATTTCGTATTCGATGGCTTTTTGCATAAAGCGGACGGAATTCAAGTTTTTGAGTTCGACTTTATTGCGAAATTTTTCCTCGCCGATTTTGCGCACGGAAACGTTCGCTTCGCAGCGCAGATTTCCTTTTTCCATATCGGCGTCCGACGCTCCGACCCAGGAAAGAACGCGGCGAACGTGATTAACGTAATCATAAGCCTGCCAGCTTGAACGAAAATCCGGCGCAGTAACGATTTCGCCGAGCGGCGTTCCGGCGCGGTTCAAATCAACGTAAGAATATTTATCAACGTCCGGCAAACCTTCGTGCACGTTTTTCCCGGCGTCTTCTTCAAGGTGCATTCGCTCGATGCGAATCGTCATCGGCTTCCATTCGACGGCGCGCCCGGATTCGTCGCGTTCGCTCGTCATAATCGTCAGCTCGCCGTTCGAGGAAAACGGTTTTTCATACTGCGAAATTTGGTAACCTTTCGGCAAATCGGGATAAAAATAATTCTTGCGCGAGAAAATCGAAGTTTCATTGACGTTCAAACCAAGCGACAAAGCCGCTTTCGCGCCGAGTTCGACGACTTTTTTATTTAAAACCGGCAGCGCGCCGGGCAATCCGAGACAAACCGGACAAGTATTGGCGTTCGGCACGTCGCCGAAATTCGCCGCGCAGCGGCAAAAAATCTTCGTTTCCGTCGCCAGCTGCGCGTGGATTTCCATTCCGATAATCGCTTCCCAACCATTTTTCATAATTTTTCGATGAATGTAATTTTCTGTTTAAAAAGTAAAACGCGGATTAATTTTATCAATATCTTAATCCGCGCCGCCGCCAAATTCAAAATTTACCGAAATTTTTTAGTCAATTTTGACACCGGCTTTTTTCGCTTCGTCCTGCAACAGCCGCCATTTGGCATAAAGTCCGGCGCGCTGTTGTTCGAGACGGCGCAGCTCGGTTACGGCTTCGTCCTGCGTATAATCGTAGCGATCAACGACGACCGGAATGTAATAACCGTAAGTCGGCGCATAGCCGTAAAATTGTCCGTTATTAATATTACCGAAACCGCCGCCGATTCCGATGCTGATGCCCGCGCCGTTTCTGATCGGTCGCGTATTTCTGCCGTAAATGCCGCCGCGCCGATTATTAAGATTGTTGGCTCTGTAAAAATTCTGAATTTGCGGCGCGCTCGGTCGCGCGTTGCCGAATCCGGCGCGACTGCGGAAGCTGCCGCCGAAAAAAACTCTGCCCGTATTATCGCCGCGCCAGATGCTGTTCGCGCGTCCGTAACGGCTGTAGCCGAACGGCGCGACGCCGCCGGTGTAATACGAAGTCGGCGATTGATTGACCGGAAAAAGCGAAGCGACATAACTGATTTGCGCTTCGACCGCCGCGATTTCACGGCGCAGACCGGCGGCTTGCGCGCTGAAATCGCCTTCGTTTTCCATTCTTTGCTCGCGTCGCCGGGCGATTGTTTCTTCAGCTTCAAAACGGCTTTGCTCGCGTTCGCGCGCTTGTTCTTCGGGCGACGGAAAACCGAGCTTTTCATAATTTTTGCGGTATTCCGTTTCAGCCTGAACGCGTTTCTGGCGAAACTTTTCCAAATCCGCATTAGTCACGGTTTTCGTCTGCGCCGCCGCCGAAGTTATTGTCAGCAAAGATAAACACAAGATAAACAGCAATCTTTTTTTCATAAACTTTCCGCCTTAATTTACTAATTTTGTATCAGTATACCACCAAGTTTTCCGGTGCGGGAAAAAAATCAGTTCACGTCCGCAGCCGATTTTGATGAAGCGGATTGCGCGTGATTGAGTTTAATTTTTAATTCTGAGAGCCGAATTTCGCATCTTAATCATCTATTTGTTAAAATACAGACAGCTTTGCAATTTGGAAGCGCAAAAAATTATGAAGGTTTTACTGGCAGACGAATACGGTTTTTGTTTCGGCGTCGAGCGCGCCGTTGAAATGGTCGAAGAAGCCGTCGGCGAAGGCGATACCGTGCGCACGCTCGGACCGCTGATTCATAACGAACAGGAAATGCAGCGACTGCAAACGCACGGCGTCACGACGATCAGCGAGCCGGTGCAGATCAAGCGCGGCGAAACCGCCGTTATTCGCGCGCACGGCGTCACGCCGCAGGTGCAGAGCGAACTCGAAGCGAAAGCGTCGAAAGTTGTTGACGCGACGTGTCCGTTTGTAACTCGCGTGCAAAAGCTCGCCGCGCGCGCCGCCGCGCAGGATCGGCACGTTATCATCGTCGGCAATCCGGATCATCCGGAAATGATCGGCGTTCACGGTTACGCGCCCGAACACGCTTTTGTCGTTAAAGATGCCGCAGAAATCGGCAATTTGCCGCGTCTAAAAAATCCGCTCGTCGTTTCGCAGACGACGATTAAACTGCAAACTTTTCTCGATGCGGCGGAAGCCGTCAAATTAAAAACCGACGATGAAGTGCAAGTCGTCAACACGAGTTGTTCGGCGACGCGCGACCGTCAAGATGCAGCGCGCGCTTTGGCAGGCGAATTTGACGCTTTTTACATTATCGGCGGACGGCATTCTTCCAACAGCCGCAAACTTCTGACCGTCTGCCAAGAACAATGCGCGAAAAGTTTTCTGATCGAAACCGAAGAGGAAATCAACC
>SXVE01000313.1 GCA_005790265.1 Acidobacteriota bacterium
CTGCAATCGTCAGCGATTTATCCGGCGCGACGATGTCTTTGCCCGAGCGAATTCTTTCCCACGCCGTGACAATCGTGCCCATCTGCGCGGTCAACTTAATCGCTGTGTTAACGGCGTTTTCGCGGTCGGTTCCGTGTCCGGCTTTATCGTAGAAATCGAGCGACGAAACCGCCGTGCGCAGAACGTCCATCGGGTCGGCGTCTTTAGGAAAAGTTTTCAGCATTTCGACGACTTCCGACGGAATTTCGTAATTCGCCTGAAATTTCGCTTTCAGATCGGCGAGTTCGTCCGCTTTCGGAAGGTGACCGTTCCAGAGCAAGTAAACGACTTCTTCAAACGACGAGTTTTCAGCCAAATCGTGAATGTCGTAACCCTGATAAATTAAGATTCCCTTTTCGCCGTTGACATCGCCAATCGCGCTTTGCGCGGCGACGACTCCGCGCAGTCCGGCGGTCGCGGCGGTTGATTCTGTTGCTGTGCTCATTGTGATTTATCCTTGTATAAGTAAATTTTTGCTATGTATTCAATGTAACAAAACCCTTTTCGGCTGACAAGTTTAATAACTTTTTTCACAGTTTTTCGAGCCGAATATTCATTCCCGTTCGCGCCTTCAAAATTTTCGCCGCCGAATCTTTAAACGCCGCGATTTCCAGATTTCCCGCGCTGCCCGCGATCACAAAAATCTCGCCCGTTTCGGCTTCCGCGAAATATTCAACCGCTTTCGTGATTTCTCTTTCGCCGACGCGTAAAACAAACTTTTCCGGCAAATCTTCGGCAGTTAAATTCGTGATTAAATTCCCGAAATGATCCGTGTGAATGATTTCACCTTCGATTATATTGGCGGAAATTCGGCGCGGCTGATTACCGGAAAGTTTGATGTAATCCTTAATTTCCGCGCCCAACTCGTTCGGTTTCACGCCGCGCGAAAGATGCGCAGCGACCGGCGCGAAAATGTCGCGCCCGTGAAAAGTGCGGCTGACGCTCGGCAGAAAATATTTTTTATTTGTGAGTTCGTAAACGCGAAAATCTTTCGTCTCATCGTAAATAAAACTCAGCAAACCGTTGTCCGGCGCGACGAAATAATATTTTTCGGTTTCAACGATAATCGCTTTTCGATTCGAGCCGACGCCCGGATCAACGACGGCGACGAAAATCGTTTTTTCGGGGAAATTACGATAACAAGACTTGAGCGTAAACGCCGCCGATTTGATGTTTTGCGGTTCAATTTCGTGCGTGATATCAACGATTTGCGCTTCGCAGTTGATTGATAAAATCACACCTTTCATCGCGCCGACAAAATAATCGCGCGTGCCGAAATCGGTAAGCAGCGCGATAATTCCTGTTTTTGATTCGCTCATCAAAAAAAATTATCCACGAATTTGGGCAATGCGGCAATTTCTACCGCACTTTGAGCGCAAATTCGTGGATATTAAAGGGCGCAAACGCGAATGGCGAACTGCGCCTAAATTGATTTTTTTGGAGAAATACTTTTTTTGGACTAACAAAAATCAAGCTAAAAAAAACAGCTTTTTGCCGAATTTGATTCGCGTTCGTTACCTGATCTGCGTTTCGTAAGCGGTTTTGATGCGCAATTGCTGACTGCGGTTTAAGTTGATATTTTTGCCGCGTTCGATGACGACTGCGCCGACGCCGAATGCCGCGCCGACACCCGCGCCGACTGCCGCGCCGACTGGACCGCCCGCGACGGCACCGATGACCAATCCGGTTCCCGTTGCCGCCCCGACTTTGACCGAATCTTCTTTGATGTTTCTTTTTCCAATCGCCGTGCCTTCCGAATCAACCAATTTGATATTGTCGCCTTTGGCGGGCAAAACTTCGGTTAAAGCGGCGTTGAGATTACCCCAGCGCTTTTCGTTCAAAATGATGCGATCAAAAGTCAAAAGCATTTCCGAGCGGCGTTTGATTCTGCCCGGACGTCTGATTTTATTGATTCTTCCTTCGATGGTCGCGCCGCTGATTTCTGCCGGAGACACGACGCGCGCCGTAAATTTGTCGCCTTCGCGGTTTTTATCCGTGCTCAAACGGTCGGTCAGTTCGACGATCAATTCGGTGTCGGTCGGAATAACAATCACCGCGTCGCCGTTGGTTTGATACGCGACTTTTTCGATTGCCGCGGTTTCCGCAATCGGAGCGTTTTGCTCGCTGACGGCGGGCGCTTCATAAACTTTTTCCGGTGCGGCGACTACAGGCGTTTCTGCAACCGGCGTTTCCGCAACCGTATTTTGTGCCGGTGCCGTCGGTTCGATTGGCGATTGTTCGTTAATGCTCAAAGTTCGCACGCCGCGCGGTTTTAATTCGATCGGCAGCGTCGCGTCAAACGAGCGTTTTTCGTAGCCGGTATCGTAGCCGGTTTCAAAACCCTGCTGGTAACCGTCGCGGTAATCGTTGATCGCGCCGTAATCTTTGCTGTAAGCGCGGTCGGCTTTGGAATATTCGCCGTGTTTGGCGTAATTTTTCGCCGAATTTTCGATAGCGTCGCGATAGCCGGACATATAACCATCGGAATATCCGGTGCGATAGCCGCGCTGAATGGCGATTTTTGCTTCTTGGGCGAAATTTGTTTGAACGGGCAGTGTCAGGAAAGAAAAAACACTCAGGGAAAGACTTAGGACTAAGCTTGTAAAACTTCTGGTCAGCTTCATTGAACCTCCTCTAATGTATCAAAAAACAAGAAATGATTTATCCGCTATGATTTATACAACATAAGTTAATATTTTACAAGAGATTTTTTGAATTATTTTTCAGCCGTTTCGCAACTTTTGTGCGTAAACGGTTTTCTGTTATTCTGAACAAACATTTCGACATCTGTTTTCATCGTAAATTCGATTTAATCTATCTTTTTTGGAGCACATTCCTATGAAATTTATTTTGTTTTTTTCCGCGCTGATTTTTTTCGCGTCAATGAGCGCGCAAACTCCGGCGCAGGCGAAAAAAGTTTTTCCGTATCAGTATAAAACCACTGATTTGCCGAACGGTTTGCGCGTCGTTACCGTGCCGACCGATTACAAAAATCTCGTTTCTTTTTACACGGTCGTCGGCGCTGGTTCGCGCAATGAAGTCGAGCCGAAAAAAAGCGGCTACGCGCATTTTTTCGAGCATTTAATGTTTCGCGGCTCGGAAAACTTCCCCGCCGGACGATTTGACGAAGTGATGAAAAAAGCCGGAGCATCATCGAACGCTTACACGTCCGATGACCGCACGGTTTATCACGAAACGTTCGCCAAAGAGGATTTGGACGAAGTGATGCGCCTTGAAGCCGACCGTTTTAAGAATTTAAAATTTTCCGAAGAACAATACAAAACCGAAGCCGGCGCGGTCTTGGGCGAATACAACAAAAACAGCGCGTCGCCGATTTTCAAAATGCAGGAAGTTCTCAGAGAAACGGCGTTCAAAAATCATACGTACAGCCACACAACAATGGGTTATCTCGACGATATTAAAGATTACCCGAATCAATACGAATACGCATGGCAGTTTTTCCGCCGCTTTTATCGTCCGGAAAACACGACGCTCGTCATCGTCGGCGACATCAATGAAACGGAAGTTTTGCAGAAAGTAAAAAATTATTACGGCGATTGGCAGGCGGGCGACTTTAAACAGCAGATTCCGGTCGAGCCGATGCAGAAAGAAGCCCGCAAACAGCATATCGAGTGGGCTTCGCAGACTCTGCCGTATGTCGCCGTCGCTTATCGCGCACCGGCGTTTTCCGAAACGGACAAAGATAAAGCCGCGCTCGATCTGTTAAGCGCGACGGCGTTCGGCGAAAATTCCGAGCTGTACCAAAAACTCGTTTTGCAGGAACAAAAAGCTGTTTTCATTGCGCCCGATTATGAAAATCACGTTGACCCGGAACTTTTTACGGTTTACGCGCAAGTTAAAGAGTTGAAAGATGTTAATTACGTGCGCGACGAAATCGTCAGAACTTTCGGCAGATACGCCAATGAATTGATCGCGCAGAAACAGCTCGACCAAACGCGTTCGCGAATGCGCTACGGTTTTGCGATGGGAATGAACAGCAACGATGCGATTGCCGGAACGCTCGCCGCGTATATTGCGCTGCGCCGTTCGCCCGAAACGATTGATCGAATGTTCGCGCTTTATGATTCGATTACGCCGCAAGATATTCGCTCGGCGTCAGAAAAACATTTTGTGCCGAACAATCAGACGGTTGTTACTTTAGCAACGAAAAACGGAGGCGCGAAATAATGAAAAACGGAAAATGGATAATGGAAAATAAAAGAAAGAGCTTTTTGAGTTTGTGCGTTTCAGCGTTTTTAATCGCCGCCTTTTCGGTGATTTCCGCAACGGCGCAGAAAC
>SXVE01000314.1 GCA_005790265.1 Acidobacteriota bacterium
AAAACCTTCCGTGTGATTTTCCTGCCCGACGTGCGGATAATAAACGTCGCGAATTTGGTATTTATCGTCGAAATTAACAAGTAAAGAACCGTTGCCGACCGGAATGTCTCTCATACGATTTTAGATTTCGGGTTTTAGATTTCGGATTTAGATTTCAGACTGCGAATTGATTTTTTCAAGCAAGATCTGCGCTTTTTCGACAACCGCTTTTTCGCTTTTGAATTCGAGCATTGTGATCGCTTCGTTCGTTTTCGCCCAGCGCGCTTCGGAAACTTCGTGGTCGTGATCGGCGACATTGCCGGATGCGAATTTCATCAAGTAAAAATAAACGAATTTGTGAAAACGGACGCGTTCGCCGCGATGATTTCCGTAATACCAATACTCGATTTTTTCGATGAGTTCAACGATTTCCGTTTCGATTCCGGCTTCTTCGCGGACTTCGCGCACGGCGGCTTGTTCGGGCGTTTCGCCGTCGTCAATGATTCCTTTCGGCAGCTGCCAGCGTCCGCTCGGTCGAACGGCGACAATGGCGATTTCGTATTCATTTCCGGTGTGGCGAAAAGCCGCGCCGCCGGCTGAAATTTGTTCGACCGTCGGAATTTTCGGTTTCGCGCCGCGCTTTTCCGACTCTTTTTTTGAATCTTCTGTCATTCGTTTTGATATTTATTGTCTGACCGCTTTTTCAATCGTTTCGTCGAGTCGTTTTTTTACCGTTTCGTCAAAACCGATGAATTTTTCCACCATTTTGCCGGCGCGGTCGAAAACAGCGGTTTGCGGAATATCGTTGCGCGCCGCGAAAACATATTCGGTCAAAACGTTTTCCGGCGTCGCCAGCGGGTAATCAATATTCAATTTTTCAACGAAAGCCGGAACTTGCGGACGGTCTTCATCGCCGCCGACGTGCAGACCGACAATTTCAAGATTCTCCGCGCCGTATTTCGCTTTTAACTGTTTCAAATGCGGAATTTCTTCGATGCACGGCGGGCAATACGTCGCCCAAAAATCGAGCACGACGACTTTGCCCTGTAACTCTTTTAATTTTTGATCGTTCGCATCCTTGTTTGTTTTTCCGTCGAAAATCGTCCACGTCATTTCGCCGAGCGGTTTCGGCGGCGGCAGCGGCACGTCTCTCTGCCGCACGTCGTTGATCGAAATCGGTTTATTGCCGACCGAAACCGGCGCCGCGCTCGGACGGCACGCCGAAACAAGGCAAAAATAAAAAGGCAAAAGTAAAAACGTAAAATACCTCATCACAACTTATTTTACACAAAAACCGGCGAAGTTCGGCAATCAGCCGGACGTTTGCCGAATCAAGTCATCAGCGAGCGTAAAATCACGCCGCGCCGCTTTCGGGCAAAACACCAATACTTAAAAAAACACCGAATTATCAGAAATAATCAACCGATTCGCTCGAATTTTCTTCAATTTCAATTTCAGCCGTCGCGTGATTATCAATTTTCAATTATCAACTATCAATTTTCACTTTTCTGCTTTTGCCTTTTGCCTTTTTACTTTTTACTTTTACAAATGTGAGTTTTTATCCGCCGAAAATTAATCAGCGTTTCAGCGACGCTAAAAATGCCGGAAAATTAACGGACGCGAACGCCGTCGGTTTCGGCGCGAGCTTTGTCTGCGGTTCGTTCGTCAGATTTTTCCTGCATATTGACCAGGAGACGAAAAGCATCGCCGCCGCGAAATTTAAGACGAGCGGCTGCGGCTACGCGATTGCGGCGGCGGAAGTTTTGACCGAGAAAATCGTCGGCAAAAATCTAACCGAACTGCACGGCTTGGAAAATAAAGATTTGCGCAAAGAAATCGAAGCGGAACTCGAACTTTTCCCCGGCAATCGCGCGCACTGTCTCGCTATTTGTTTTAACGCGCTGCACGAATCTTTTGCCGATTTTCGCACGCGGCAAATCAGCGAATTCGCCGGAGAAAAAGCTCTGGTCTGCACTTGTTTCAGCGTTTCCGAAGAAACCGTCGAACAAATTATCGCCGCCAACGAAACGGAAACCGTCGAAGAAGTAACGGCGTTTTGCCGAGCAGGCGGCGGCTGCGGTTCGTGCCGATTTTTGATTCAGGAAATGATTGATATTCGGCAGATGGAAAATTGGTAAAGAGTTTTCCAAATTTTGCGCGCAAAAACTGTGTTATAATCGGAGTTTATTTTTCGTCTCGGACGGACAAGATTATATCTTCAAGGAGAAAGTCGGCGGATTTGACATTCGCCAAAAACAATTCATCAATCGTAAATTATGGGCGATCCTGCTAGTTTACCTTTACTTTTCTTTTTCGCCGAAGCCGCCGCTGTTGCCGAGGCGCCTTCTTTGGTTTCGACTGCTTTAAATCTTTTGCTGGTTATTTTTCTCGTGCTCGCCAACGGCTTTTTCGTCGCGGCGGAATTCGCGCTCGTTGCCGTGCGCAAATCGAGAATCGAAGCGCTCGTTAACGAAGGAAACGCCGGTGCCGAGCGTCTCTTGGGTTTGCTTAACAATCTGAACGCTTATATTTCGGCAACGCAGCTCGGAATTACGCTCGCGTCGCTCGGGCTCGGCTGGGTCGGCGAACCGGCGGTCGCGGCGCTGCTCGAACCGGCTTTGATTCGGCTCGGCGATTTGACCGGATTGGCTTTTCTCTCGTCGGGCACGGTTTTGCACGCGATTTCTTTTACCATCGCTTTTACATTTATCACTTTTCTGCACATCGTTTTCGGCGAATTGGCACCGAAAACCGCCGCGCTCGAACTTTCCGAACGCGTTTCGCTGATGGTCGCGCTTCCTCTACAGATTTTTTACAAAATTTTTTACTATCCGATCCGTCTTCTCGATTGGACGGGAACGAAAACGGTGCGGCTGTTCGGACTCGAACCATCGAGCGAGCACGGTTCGAGCTACACGGAAGACGAAATTCGCCAACTGGTGAATTTGTCGGAAGCGAGCGGACATTTAAACGAAGACGAACGGCGTTTGATTAACCAGGTTTTCGAGTTTTCCGAAACGACCGTGCGCGAAGCGATGATTCCGCGCCCGGAGATTGTCGGCATTTCCGATAATTGTTCGCTCGAAGAAATCGCGCAGGCTTTCCAGCGCATCGGATATTCGCGGCTGCCGGTTTATCGCGGCTCGCTCGATGATATTGTCGGCGTCATTCACAGCAAAGACGTGATGAGTTTTCTGCTTAAACCCGCCGGTTTTAATCTGAGCGCGATTATGCAGAAACCGATGTATGTTGTTGACACGGCACGGCTTGAAGACGTTCTCAAACAAATGCAGCGCGAGAAATTTCACTTCGGTTTCGTCGTTGACGAACACGGCGGCGTCGAAGGAATCATCACGCTCGAAGACCTTCTCGAAGAAATCGTCGGCGATATTTCCGATGAACACGACGAAGAAGTGAACGAGCAAATTCACGAACAGCCGGACGGCAGCTTCGTTCTCGACGGCGGTCTGGCGGTCAGAGATTTGAACCGCCGACTCGATCTGAATCTGCCGATTTCCGAAGGCTACACGACGATTGCCGGTTTTCTGATGGCGGAATCCGGTCAAATCTTAAACGAAGGCGAAAGCGTGAAATTTAACGGTCACATTTTTAAGATCGAAAAAGTGGAAAAAAGACGAATCTTGCAGGTGCGAATGGAAAAATCTCCTGTAATCTAAACATTAAATTGACAAAAAACCGCGAAATGAATTGTTCCGTTCGTTTCGCGGTTTTTTTTGTTGCGCTTTGTTTTAAATTTCAATAAAAGTTAAATTTGACAGATAAGTTTTACGCAAATCTATTTCTGGAGTTTTACATAAAAAATGAGTTTAATCGAACAAGTTTGGGCGCGGGAAATTCTTGATTCGCGCGGAAATCCGACGGTTGAAGCCGAAGTTATTCTCGAAGACGGAACGCAAGGACGCGCGGCGGTTCCGTCGGGCGCTTCGACCGGCGAAAACGAAGCGGTCGAACTGCGCGACGACGATAAATCGCGGTATTTGGGCAAAGGCGTTTCCAAAGCGGTCGAAAACGTCAACGAAAAAATCGCCTACGAAATCGAAGGTTTGGACGCGCTCGATCAGACTTTGATTGACGAGACTTTGCTCGCGCTCGACGGCACGGAAAATAAATCGACTTTGGGCGCGAACGCGCTTTTGGCGGTTTCGATGGCGGCGGCGCGCGCGGCTTCGGCGTTTTTGCAAATTCCGCTTTATCGCTACATCGGCGGCGCGAACGCGAAAACGCTGCCGGTGCCGATGATGAATAT
>SXVE01000315.1 GCA_005790265.1 Acidobacteriota bacterium
GCGAGCGCGTGAGTGTAATTGCCGGTTTGCACGACATTACCCGAAACGAGATTGAGCGGCACGAGCGTCGCGCTGGTGTTGTTGCCGATGTTGCCCGAAATCAAAAGATTAGTCGGCGCGGCAGGCGCGAAACTGTTTTCGACTGCCGAAACCGAGTTTGGTTTGTTGACCATCCAAATTCCGTTCGTCGTGATGCCGCCGACGTTAGTGTAGATTTGGTCGGTCGTGCCGGTGAAATTTAAATTGGTGCTGCCGCCGCTGAACTGAGTGGTGATCGAGACGTTTTTCTTCGCGTCAATTGTGCCGCCGGAAACGTAGCCGGCGCGAAATTCGAGATTGCCGTTGGCGACAATCGTATCGCCTGCGGAAATGGTTTTTGTCGTGCCGGTGCTGCCTTGTTCAAACCGCACGTTGTTGAAATTTTCGTTTCCGTTGACATCAATCGTGCCGCCGATGCCGCCGAAAATCACGGTTCCCGCCGCGTAATTAAACGTTCCGCCGGACACGTGCGTGTAGTTTCCGCCGAAGGCTGTAAACGGCGCGGCATTGAAAGTTCCGCCCGTTAGCGTAAAGTCGCCGCCGATTGTCGTTGACGGATTAAGCGCGTTGTTTCCGGCGTTGAAAGTTCCGCCGGATTGCGCGAAACTGCCGGTAAACCCGGAACGCGCGTTTCCCGCATTGACCGTTCCCTGACGCAAATCGAGCGAAGTCCACGTCAAAAACGCGTCCGTGTTGTCACAGCCGGTGTTGATCGTAATGTTCGGATTATCAACCAAAGTCGGCTGAAAATAACTCGTGCAGTCATTTGAAAAAGTGATGCTGCGCGTCGCCGTATCTTGAAATTTAACGAGCGTCGTCGCGTTTTGATAACCGCCGTAATTCGTGTAGGAAACATTGCCGTTGGCGACAATGGAACCGCCGCTCGCGCCGCGACCGTTGAAATTCAGCGAGCCGTTGACGATCAGAGTGTCGTTCGTATTGATAAAGTGATTGGCGTTGTTGTTTGTGCCGTTAAATTGCAGATTGTTAAAAGTTTCGGTCGAGTTGACATCAAAAAAGACGCCGTAAACTCCGGCAGCGGTTGAAGTTTTGACCGTTCCCGTGCGCGCGTTGAACGTGCCGCCGAGCGTGTGCGAAAAGCTTTGAAAAACGCTCAGCGTTCCGAGCGGCGCGTTGAAAATTCCGCCTTCGATTGCTAAATTCGCCGTGTCCAAATCGCCCGCGAAGTTCATCGTGCCGCCGGTGATGCGAAAACTGCCGGTTACTTTTCCCGTTCCCGAATTGAAAACGCCGCCGGTTAAAAGCGGATTTCCGGCGCCGTTGGAGACGAATAATTCCGCCGCGCTGCCGTTGAAAGTTCCGCCCGACTGCGAAAAGCCTGGATTAGTAATGTCCCAAATTCCCGCGCCCTGATTAACCGTGCCGTCGGTCAGATTCATACTCAAAAAAGTGATTTTGCCCGCGCCCGAACTCGTCAGAGTCGAATTTGCCGCATTCATTTCAACAGGAAACATATTGACCTGCGTTGACGGGCTGTTAATAACGAAATTTCTGTTCGGCGCGAGGTATTCGACGACGGACGAACCGACATAACCGTTGTTCGTCGCATCAATCGTCGTCGTGCCGAGCGGTCGAATTCTGCCGCCGCCCAAATTCCCGTAAGCGATGCGGAAATCGCCGTTAACGATCAAAGTATCGCCGTTAGAAATATAACGGGCGTTGCAGAGCTGATTGGCAATAATCAGATTGTTAAAAGTTTCAGTAACATTAACGTTGACAATGATTTGATTGATGCAGTTGTAGGTTTGATAGCCGGTAAATTTGACGGTTCCGGTGCCGCCGTTGAAAGTTCCGCCCGTCGTATGATTCCAGTCAGCGATGACGGTCATCGTGCCGTTCGGCGCATTAAAAGTTCCGCCGGAAAGCGTAAACGTTGTGAGTTCGACATCGCCCAAAGATGAAAAAGTTCCGCCGCTTTGGTTAATCGTAAATCCAAAAACGCCCGAGATTAAACCGCTTCCGCCGTTAAATGCGCCGCCGTTAAGCGTCAGAGTGCCATTAATCGTGAGCGCGCCGCTGTCGCCCTGAAACGTTCCGCCGTCTTGCGTAAATGCGCCGTTCAACGTCAAATTCGCATTCGCGCTTTGCGCAAGTGTGCCGCTGTAACCGCTTTGAATGGTTAGATTGGTCACGGTAAAACTTTGATTAATGACGGCGTTCTTTACGCTCGTCTGATTAAAAATTACTTCGTCAGCGCTCGTCGGCGCGGTGTTGTCCGACCAGTTCAAAGCGTTTGACCAGTTACCATCCGCGCCGCCGCCGTCCCAAATTCTAGTCGCGGCGTTTGTTTCCGCTGCTTGCACACAGGAAAAAACTGCAAAAAAGATTCCGGTAAAGACGAACTGGCGCAACAATTTGCCGTGACTGCTAAAGTTTTTCATATTGGTTTTATTTAATTTTTCGGGCTGAAAATATTATCTTGCCGGACTGCTGGTTGATTTCTGCGGATTTCAGGTAAAATTACCCGTCAATTAAGTAACGCAGTAAAAGAACTTGAATAAGGTCATTCATTTGCAAAATAAATCGGAAAAAATGTGGCAAACCGCGCGGCGCACGTTTGATGTGAGCGAGAAAACATTGGTGATGGCGATTTTGAACGTAACGCCCGACAGTTTTTCCGACGGCGGCGCTTATTTTTCGATTGATAAAGCGTTGAAAGGCGCTGAAACTTTGATTGCGGAAGGCGCGGATATTCTCGACATCGGCGGCGAAAGCACGCGCCCGAATGCCGAAAAAGTTGCGGCTGACGAAGAAACGCGGCGCGTCGTCCCGATTGTCGAGGCAATTGCGAAAAGATTCGGCGTTGCGATTTCGATTGACACGAGCAAATGCCCGGTCGCCGAAGCCGCAGTTAATGCTGGCGCGGAAATCATCAACGATGTTTCCGGTTTGCTTTTTGACGAACGCATCGCCGACATCGCGGCGAAAAATCAAACCGGTCTGATTCTGATGCATTTGCGCGGAACTTTTGAAACGATGCACCGACAAACGCCGGTTGAAAATATTTTTGCTGAAGTTGCGCGCGGTTTTCGCGCGAGCATCGAAAAAGCGCGAAGTTTCGGTGTTGAAAACGAACAAATCGCGCTCGATGTCGGCATCGGATTCAGCAAAACTTTCGAGCAGAATTTAGAACTGATCGCCAAACTTGGTAAACTAAACGAAGAATTTGCCAATTTTCCAATGCTCGTCGGCGCGTCGCGCAAATCGTTTGTCGGAAAAATTTTGAGCGAAACGATTGCGCCGGTCGAAAGAATCAACGGAAGTATTGCGGCGGCGGCGATTGCCGTTTGGAACGGCGCGAACATCGTGCGCGTTCACGATGTTAAAGCGACCGTCGAAGCCTTGAAAGTGGTCAGCGCGCTGAAGAATCAGCGGTAAATTCGACAAACACGCTGTGATCAAGATTTTTGCTTTATAAATATGAAATTCGTCCGATTTATCGCCATTTTTGCCGCTTTTCTGCTCGTTTCCGGTTTTACCGAATGTTATAAACCGGTGACGAATTCCGGTTTGCCGAACAATATCAAAACCGTCGCCGTGCCCGCTTTTCAATTTGAAGCGCGCGGCGCGCGTTACCGCGTCGAATCGCGTTTTACCGAAGCCGTAACGCGCGAAATAATCCGGCGCGGCAACGGTTTGAAAGTGCAGGGAACTTTGACGGGCGCCGACGCCGTTGTCGAAGGCACGATTCGCGATTTTTCGTTTTCCGGCGTGCTGCTCGACCGCGAAGGACGCGCGCGCGTTTACGAAGTGACCATTGTTTCCGCTGTGACGATTCGCGATTTAGGTAACAACAAAATTCTTTACGACAATCAGAATTTCATCTTTCGCGATTCTTTTGAATTCTCGCAAGACCCGCGCTCTTTTTTCAACGAAGAAGACCCGGCGGTCGAACGAATGGCGCGTTCATTTGCCGAATCGGTCGTTTCAACAATCGTCAACGGTTTGGGCGTGCGTGACGAAAAGAAATAAAAAGAACTGAAAATACAACAAAAACTAAATTACCCAAATGGCAATACTTTCGAGAGAAGATTTGCGAAGTCATCTGAAAAAGCGCGAGCTGGCACCGGTTTATTTGCTGTTCGGCGCGGAAACCTACCTGCGCGATTTGGCGGCGAAAACGATTGCCGATTTTAATTTTCCGGACGAATCTTCGCTGCGCGAATTTAACGAAACTGAATTTACGCTGACGCAATCGGACAATTTGCAGTATGCGCTCGCTTCGGCTGAACAAATGCCGATGATTGCGGCGCGGCGCGTCATTAAAATCACCGAAGTGAAAATCGGCGCGACTGCCGCAAAAGACAATCTCAAAGAAGATTACGAAGAAATTTTGACGGCTTATCTGAAGCGTCCGGCGAAAACTTCGGTCGTTATTTTTGTGGCTGACGAACTCGACAAGCGGCGCAAGATGGCGAAACTGCTGATTGAAAATTCAGTCGCTGTCGAATTCGCGGCGCTCGAAGAAAACGATTTGCGCCGCTGGATTCGCGATAAAGTGAAAGAGCAAAATGCGGATATTGACGACAAAGCCGTTAATCATTTAATCGGATTAATCGGCTCGGACGCGCGCAAAATCACGAGCGAAATCGAAAAACTCGCCGTCGCCGCGCTGCCTGATAAATTAATCACGTATGAGTTAATCGAAGCGCTCGTGCCGAATTCGCGCGAAATGTCGAATTTCGATTTGACCGATCATTTGATCGCCAAAAACAAAACGCGCGCGCTGCACACGCTCAAAAAAATTCTCGATGACGGCGCCGAACCGCTGATGCTTTTGGGTTTGATCGCGAACAATTTTCACCGATTGTTTTTGGCGAAAGAAATGATGACGCAAGGCGTTGATCGCAAAGAAGTTGCGCGAATTATGCGTCTGCCGTACGGCAAACAGGAAGATTTTTTGGCGACGGCGCGGCGCACCGACGCGCGGCAGTTTTCCCGCATTATGCAGCGCATCGCCGAAGCCGACATCGCGATTAAAACATCAAAAGGCGGCGGCGGAAATGCCGGTTCGCGTCTGCAAATCGAAATGCTCGTGTGCGAACTCGCTGTTTCATAAAGGAAGTATTTAACCGCAAAATCCGCGAAACGAATTCCTAAATTTTAACCGCAGAGAACGCCAGAGAACACGGAGAAATAAATTCTACTTTTATGCTCGGTGAACTCTGTGTCCTCGGCGGCTAAATCATCTTTTGCGTTTTTTGCGACTATTTTGCGGCTAATTTTTAATTGCCGCAGAATTTCCCCAGATAATACGGCAGCATTTTGCGCCACCAAACCCAGTCGTGATTAACGTCGTGTCCCCAAACGTCGAGAAAATGCGGAATGCCTTTTTGATGAAGCAATGCAGAAAATTCGCGGCTGCGGTCGGGCGCTTCAAACGCGCCTTGTCCGGTTGCGATCACAATCGAATCGGCGTTTTGAAGACGCGGCAGATGATAATCGTCGCTTAAGTTTTTGACGTACATCATCGGATTATTAAAATAGACGTTATCGTCGTAAAAATTCTCTAAATAATTGTAAATATTGTAGCTTCCGCTCATTGCAATAACGCCGCGAAAATTGTCGGAATGTTTGAAATAAGTATTAACGGCGAGCAGCGCGCCGAGACTTGCGCCGGTCGTCAGCGGTCGCGCGTCCTGTCCGCATTCGTTGCGAATCAGCGGCAAAACTTCTTCCATAATGTACCGGTCGTAGCGCGAAAGCATTTCAACTTTCCACGACGGATGCGATTCTTTATTTAACAGGCTGTAACGATTAACCGAATTAATCGAATAGGCGCGAATTAATCCTCCTTCAATAAAGTCTTTGATCGCATCAATTAAATAAAATCTTTCATATTCAAGATAATCGGCGGCAGCCGTCGGAAACATCAAAAGCGGATAACCGGCGTGTCCGTAAGCTACGAGCGGCATTTCCATTCCAAGATTATTACTGAACCACGAAGTTGTTTCACGTCGCATAAATTAAATTGTCAGCTCCAAATATTATTTTCTGTAAAACGTAAATTTTAATAGTGTGAGGTTAAAAGAATTTGTTTTCGACTGCAAGTTGTTCAATCTAAAATCATCTTTCCGATTTGCAACTTGAAATTTAATGGCGAAATTTTCCGGCAAATAAAGGTTCGCCGCTGCGTCGAATTTACAGGAAAAAATTTCAGGATTATAGTGAATAACACAAAAAAATTGTATTATTCGGCTTTCGGCATTCGGCTTTTTTAGATTTGAGCAATTGTGAAGGAGGCGGATGAAAATCACACTGCTAAAAATATTCGTGCTGACGGCTATTTTGTTCGCCGCCGCTGATAAACGCGTTTCGGCGCAGGACAGCATCGAACTGCCGGAAATTAAAGGAACGAGTGTGCAGGAACATCAATCGCTGAAAGTTACCATCACGGCGATTAAAAGGCTGCGAAGTTATCAGCCGTTCTGGTACAAATCAGGCAGACCGCGCGGCGGCAAAATCGTTGCCGCACCCGGTTTTGAAATCGCCCTCGTTTCAATTCGCACAATGCGAATGAGCGCCAAAGCCGGTTTTAACATCAGCCAATTGTCGGTGATTGACGCGCAATCAAAAGTTTATGAAACCGAGCAAATGGCTAATTATTTTCTCGGCGCGCGCAGCGAATCGGAAGCCGATCCGGTCGAGCACGATTACGAATTTCCAATTACTATTCCCAAAGACACGCAAATTTCCGCCGTTCGTCTGCGTTCTTTCATTGCCGGCGAGACCAAACCGTTTTTTATTTTTCAAAATTTAACCTTCGACGTTGCCGAATTTAAATGGTAGAAAAACTGAAACGATTCTTCCTCGCCAAAAAGCATTGATAATCGTCTGACAAAATCCAAAAAAGCGATTGTCGGATGAAACTGCTGCTGAAATAAGAATTCGGCAAAAGTTTTCGCGCGCAAAAATTCAGCTTTTCAATCAACCCGCCGAATTATTTGAAACGGTTTGCCATTCTCAAACGAATACATCAAAAACAAAATGCGCTTACCGGCGCAAAACGATGATGAATTTTCAATTATTTTGGAATTTGTAAACCTATGAATTTAGAAGGAAAAACGGCTCTGATTGTCGGTGCCGGACGCGGCATCGGGCGCGCTGCCGCCGAACATTTTTCAGCGGCGGGCGCCAATATCGTCGTCAGCGCGCGCACCGAACCGGAATTGATGGAGCTTGAATATAAGCTGAACACCGGCGGCAATGAAAACGTTTTGCCGCTCGCGGCAGACGCTTCGGTCGCTGCCGACGTTGAATCATTAATCGAACAGAGCCTGGAAAAATTCGGTTCGATTGATTATTTGGTGCATGCAGCGGGCGCGGGAATTTTGAAACCGTTCGGCGAATTGAAAATCGAAGACCTCGATTCGCTTTTCAATGCCAATGTGCGCACCGCGTTCAATGTTTTGCAGGCGGTTTTGCCGGTGATGGCGGAACGCAAATTCGGGCGCGTCGTGATGATTCCGGGCATTTTAGGAAAAGCTCCGATGGCGCAGGCTTCCGCTTACTGCGCGGCGAAATACGCTTTGACGGGAATGATTAAATGTTTGAAAGACGAGTATAAACGCTTCGGAATTCGCTTTAGTTTAATGCATTTCGGCGGCGTTGATTCTTCGTTCTGGGACAATATCACGATGAAAGTGCAGCGCGACAAAATGCTCTCAATCGAAGCGGCGGCGCGCAGCGTCTTTTTTGCGGCAACGCAGGAAGGCGAAGGCGTGATGTCGGAAATCGTGCTCGTTCCCGAATCACACCAGCTCGTTTGAGAGGAATTTTTCGGTTGAAAAATTAATGCCGAATAACTTTCCGAACAAATCACATTAAAAAACTTAAAAAGGGCGAGAAAGAATCTCGCCCTGACAAAAACTAATCGTTTCGACGTCTACGCTGTCGGCGCGGCTTTCACCGTTTCGTTTTCCGGTCGGTCTTCCGTTCGGTCGGGAACAGCGCGAATCGCATCGAGGTTTTTCGTTTCCTGAAATGTTTTGTCTGCCGGTTCCGGGCGCGGTGCCGCTAAACCGAGTTCGGGCGAGCGCCAGAGATTGGAAACCAAAAGCTCGCGAATAAACGTCATTTCTTTCGGCAGACGGTCGTAAAGTTTGTAGAACAGATCGTCGTGCGAAGCGATTTCCTTGAGCCACGCGTCGCGGTCGAGGTTCATTACTTTGTCGAAATCTTCGCGCGTGAAATCTTCCATTCCGCGCCAGTCCATATCTTCGTAGCGCGGCATCCAGCCGAGCGGCGTTTCGATGCCGATTGATTTTCCGCGCGAGCGTTCGACGATCCATTTCAAAACGCGCATATTCTCGCCGAAACCGTTCCAGAGGAATTTTCCGTTATCGTCTTTGCGAAACCAGTTGACCGAAAAAATACGCGGCGGTTCGGGAATATTCCTGCCGAAATCGAGCCAGTGCGAAAAATAATCGCCCATGTGATAACCGGCGAACGGCAGCATCGCGAATGGATCGCGGCGCACTTCGCCGACATTGCCGAACGCGGCGGCAGTCATTTCCGAACCCATCGTCGCCGCCATGTAAACGCCGAACGCCCAATTAAATGATTGCTGAATGAGCGGCACGACGCTGTTTCTTCGTCCGCCGAAAATGAATGCGGAAACAGGAACGCCTTTCGGATCATCGAATCTATCATCAATGACCGGACATTGAATCGAAGGCGCAGTGAAACGCGAATTCGGATGCGCGGCTTTGACGTCCGAGTCGGGCGTCCAATCGTTGCCTTGCCAGTCAATCGCGTGCGCGGGCGGCTCGCCGTCCATTCCTTCCCACCAAACGTCGCCGTCGTCGGTCAGCGCGACGTTCGTGAAAATCGTGTTTTCGCGAATCGTCTCCATTGCATTCGGATTCGTTTTGTAGTTCGTGCCGGGCGCGACGCCGAAAAATCCGGCTTCCGGGTTGATGGCGTGCAGTTTGCCGTGTTCGTCCGGTTTAATCCACGCGATGTCGTCGCCGACGGTCGTTACCGTCCAGCCTTCTTCCTGAAACGGTTTCGGCGGAATCAGCATCGCGAAATTCGTTTTGCCGCAGGCAGACGGAAACGCCGCGCAGACGTAATCTTTGCGTCCGTCCGGCGATTTGACGCCGACGATCAGCATATGTTCGGCAAGCCAACCTTGTTCGCGTCCCAAAGTCGAAGCGATGCGCAACGCCAAACATTTTTTGCCTAACAGCGCGTTGCCGCCGTAACCGGAACCGTAAGACCAAATCATTCTTTCTTCCGGGAAGTGAACGATATATTTATCTTTCGGGTCAGGCGAACACGCCCACGCGACATCCTGTTGACCTTCTTCGAGCGGCATTCCGACCGAGTGCAGACAATAAACGAAATCCCCGTCGCCCAATGCTTCGAGTGCTTGATTGCCCATTCTCGTCATCAATTTCATATTGACGACGACATACGGCGAATCGCTCAACTGCACGCCGAACTGCGAAATCGGCGAGCCGATCGGTCCCATACAAAATGGAATGACGTACATCGTCCGACCTTTCATCGAGCCTTCAAATTTCGGCGTCAAAGTCGCTTTCATTTCTTTCGGCGCCATCCAGTTGTTCGTCGGTCCGGCGTCGCCTTTTGCCAGCGAGCAAATATACGTTCGGTCTTCGACGCGCGCCACGTCCGACGGATGCGAACGCGCGAGAAACGAATTCGGACGTTTTTCGGGGTTGAGCCGGATGAATGTTCCCGCTTCGACCATTTCTTCGCACAAACGGTCGTATTCCTGCTGCGAGCCGTCGCACCAGTGAACGCTGTCAGGATTACATAATTCGACCATCTCGGTGACCCATCGAATCAGTTCGGGATTATTAACATTTGCCGGGATATTTAAGTCTGCCATAATTAATCTCTCCAAAATGTATTCAAATAAAAAAGTTATTAAATAAAAAGTGTTTGATTTAATCGTTAAAATCTGCAACAAAGCGAACTCTCATTTTTAGAGAGGCGCGTAGTGATATAACAATTTAGTTGATTGCTGATGTATTTTGATAAGCGCAACGCTTTTTCGGTAGATGATACCAGAAACCACATTATTTGAATAGCTTATCACATCATAATTTAATCGAACACTGAAAATCCGTCGGCGGCTTTAATCGGCAAGCCGAAAATTGAATTATTTCGACCGAAAATAAAGCGCTCGCACAGGCGTTCAAAGATTCTTGCCGCACTGCAAATTAAAATTCGCCGCACTGATACTTTTCCTCGAACATTACGCGTTATATCAGTGAACGGCTGGCGAAGCATTCGGCTGTTCAATTAATACGAGCATAATTTTAATTTTATAAACAGCAGAAAAAGGAGAAGTCTCGATGAATAATCTCGGAAAATTGCCGGTTAACGCGCCGTACAAAGTTCAGCGTCAACCCGGACAGAAAGAAGAAAATACGGATTTTGATGCGTCCTGGACGACGGAACAAGTTGCGCCGAACGCTTTTGTCGGTATGAAAATCGCCGCGCGCACCGCCGTTGCCGCTAAAAATGTCGAAGTCAGAGTTTTTCAGTATGTTGATAACCGCAAAAACGAAGCCGGATTTATCATCGCGCCGCTGATTGACGGGAAAGCCGTCGTCCAGTGGCACGCAAAACCGGTGCAGAAAGGCAATTTTGAAGCGGGAATTTATCACTTTGAAGTTTCCGCCGGACATTATAAAGGCGAAACGACGCGTCCGCTGGTGATTCGTGATTTGGTCGGAAAAAGAAACGTCAGCAGCTTTGAAACGGCGCGCCCGAATCAGTTTGAAAATTGGAGAAATCGAAAATAAAAGTTGTCTTTTAGCGCGAATTAAAGTACCTTGAAATGTCTGCCTGCGAGGAACATTAACTGCAAATATCTTTTTGATTTTTGTGTCCAAATAATGTTCTTCGCCGGCAGATTTTTATTGTTCAATCGCTTCGGCTCGCCGGGCAATTTTTGCTTTATCGCGATTGTTAATAATCGTGTGAATGATGACCGCCGCAATGATAATCACGCCGCCGAGAATCGCCCAATTTGATGGTTTTTCGCCGATGAAAAGGAAAACCCAAACCGGATTGAGCAGCGGTTCGATAAACCCGATAATGCTCGCATCGAGCGACCGCACGCCTGAGGCAATTCCTTTAGTAAATAAAATATAGGCGATGCCGATTTGAAAAACGCCCAAAAATAAAACCGCAAAATAATCATTGAGCGTCGGCGCGGGCGGATTTTGAATTAGCAGCGGCAGCATAAACAGCACGATCAGCAAATTTCCGTAAAAAACCGACAGCGCCGGATTGCGATTTTCGAGCGAGCGCGGATGGCGCAAAAGCACGAAATACAAACCGAAAAACAAACCCGAAAAGAGCGCGGCGATATTGCCCAAAAATATGTCGGAAGCCAGTTGATTGGGCGCGCTCGAATCTTCCAGAAAGAACAAACTCATTCCGCCGAGACATAAAAAGACCGTGATTAAATCGGCAAAACGAAATTTTTCTTTGAGCACGAACGGCGACAAAATCAGAATGTAAATCGGCGCGGTGTATTGCAGAAATATCGCGTTGGCGGCGGTCGTCGTTTTGTTGGCGTAAACGAAACAGGTAAGCGTTCCGGCGTACAAAAGCGATGTGAGCAGCGTAAATTTATCGAGCCGCAAACCTTTTTTGTAAGTGAAAACGGCAACGGTCAGCGCGGCGAGCAGCGACCGCCCGAAATTAACGGTAAACGCGTCAACCGTTGTCGCTTTGATGAATAGTCCGCCGGTGCTCCACAGCAAAACGCCGAGCAAAATGAGAACGATGGGCGGAAATTTGGATTGATTTTCGATTGCCATAAACATTGAAGTTTAGATTGACCGCAAATGATTGGCAATCGTTATCAAACAAAACATCACCGTCAAAAAGCGGTTTTATTTTTGCAGAAAGTTCGCGACGGCGTTTTCAAATTTATCGGGCGTCTGGACGTGCGGAATATGACCGACGCCGGCGAGTTCAACGAGCTGCGAGTTTTTGATGCGGCTTTTAATCAGTTTGCCAAGACGCGGATAATTGCCGTAATTGCCGACGACTTCCTTCGGCACTTTGTTTTTTCCGACGACGGTGCGATCTTCCTGTCCGACGATTAACAGCGTCGGCATTTTGAGATTCTCAAATTCATAAACGACCGGCTGTTCGTAAATCATTTGAAAAGTGAGCGCGTTGACGAGCGCGATGTTGGGAAAACTCGCCAATTTCAAATCCGCCGCCTGCGCCGCAACATATTGTTCGTATTCCGGTTTATATTCGGGATAATAAGTTTTCTGGTAATTTTTATAAGATTCGTAAGTCGCTTTGAGCTCGGTCTGTTCGATTTTTTCAGTCGTCTCAAACGGCACGAAAGTACGGTAATCTTCGAGTCCGATGGGATTTTCCAGAATCAATTTGGAAACCGTTTCGGGAAACATCAACGCGAATCTCGTCGCCAGCATTCCGCCCATCGAATGACCGACGACGTTTATTTTGTTGATATTTAGTGAGTCGAGCAGTTTTTTATTATTTTCCGCCAACTGGTGAAAACTGTAATGAATGTTCGGGCGATCCGATTTTCCCCAGCCGATCTGATCGGGAACAATAACGCGGTAGCCGCGCGCGGTCAGCATCGGAACGACGTTTTTCCAGTAGAAACCGTTAAAATTTTTGCCGTGAAAAAGAATCACGGTTTCGCCGTTCGGCTTTTGCGGCATAACGTCCATATACGCCATTTTGACCGTTTGTTTTTCGACGGAAAGAGCAAAATATTTGACGGGAAACGGGTATTTTATGTCGGTCGCGGTTTGCGCGAATATTGTCTGGCTCGACGAAGCGAAAAAGAGAAGCGCGAGAACAAGAAAAAGTTTCATAGCGAAATTCTAACAAATAGATTTTTGCGATGAAATGCCCAGGAAAATTTTTGCCGTGACAAAAAGCGAAAGCGCAAACTGAACAGTTCAGTTTGCGCTTTCGCTTTTATGATTTACCAGTTAAATCTCAAAAAACTATTCGTCATTTGTTGCCGTCGCAATCGTTTCACGCAGTTTTTTCGCAGAAGTCGTCGCCGGCTGTAATTCCACGTCTTCGACGCCGTAAATTTTTCTGCCGAACACGCCGTTCCACGGCGGAATGACGATTGACGCGTTGCCGTAGCCGCGCGCCTGACACGCGAGCCGCAGAAACGGTTTCGCGTCGGACGGTTGATTGTAACCGAAAACTTTCATCTGTTTGCGTTCGAGCCGCGAAACTTCCGACAGTTTTTCTTCGCCGTCCAAAACGCCGATCCAGCAAGTTCCGCACGCCGCCGAACGACATTCGACCGGAATCACGCCGTCCCAGCGCCGCTCGTCGGTTGCGCGCCAATCTTTCGTCTGATTTTTTGACGAACCGGTCGCTAATTCTTCATCGTTAACGATTTGAAATTTACCGTCCGCCGTAGTTTCGTCGAATGTAACGGTGAATTTTTTATCAACGGTTTTTAAGAATCCGAAAATTCCCTGCGAATCGTCTTCAAGCCGCGCTTTGACAATTTGGTCGGGCGACTTTGCCAGAATTCCTTTCGGTTTTTCAATCGCACCCGGAGCGTTTTTGAAAGCCTCGAATCCGGTTTGATTCAAGGTCATCAAACCGACTGCCGCAATCGAAAGCGTCAAAGATTGGTCGGCTTTAACTTTCGCCGCAACCGCTTGCGCGATTTCTTCAATGACCGCGCTCAGTTCTGCGCTGTCGTTATTAAACGACGCGGCGCGCGTTTCGATTTCAGCTTTCGTTTCCGCCCAAAAGCGATGCGCGTAAAGAAATTTGTGCGACGAATCAATCTGATTTTTTAATTCATAATCGCCCTGCAAAACGAATTTCTGCGCCGCTTTCGCCTTGTCTTCCGCCGTTTGCAAAAAGCGAAAAAGCTCGAGCGGATAAAAACGAAACCAAATCTGGACGGCGTTTCGATCAACATCGTGAATCGCCGAAACGAGCTTCTCAATCGCCGCGAGCCAATCTTTTTCGCTAAAGCGGTCGAGAAAGTTTTCAAAAGTATTTTTCATATTTTTATAAAAATTGCCTGTTAAATTTTACTCTTTATTAAATAAGCACAAAATTTAATCAAAAAACATCCGAATAAACAAATCTGCCAACCATTATTTAGCAGTTGTCATCATTAACTGAACAATCGCAATAGTTTGAGTGTAGAGAATATAAAAGTATATAAAAAGTCAAGATCAGTTGACTGCCGCACTTGACAAAGTTTTGGCGGTTTCGTAATATCTGAAGTTTCGGACATTATCGTCCAGATTTACTGTGCGGTTTCGCAAGAAACTGGGCGTAGATTTTTGAAGGTTGACAGTGCAGGAATTGTAGCGTAAGACGAGCGAACCAACGCTCGGCGGCGAATATTTAACTACTCTTTTTTAGAGAGCCACGCTACAGCAAAGCCGACAACCGGAAGTTAAATAATTAAAGGTTCAATCAATTTAATAAAACATCAAGTAATCACTTGTTGCTAACTGCCCGAATTTTTTTGGGCAAGAGTCAGGTAAAAGATTTCTTTTGCCTTTTAAATAGTAAAGAGAACAGAGAATACAGAAATGCCAACGATTAACCAATTAGTTCGCAAAGGTCGCCAAGCGGTCAAATACAAAACGGCAAGCCCGGCGCTGCAGGCGAATCCGCAGAAACGCGGCGTTTGCACGCGCGTTTACACGCAGACGCCGAAAAAACCGAATTCGGCTTTGAGAAAAGTAGCGCGCGTTCGTTTAACCAACGGAATCGAAGTGACAACTTATATTCCGGGCATCGGACATAATTTGCAGGAACACTCGATTGTTTTGATTCGTGGCGGTCGCGTCAAAGATTTGCCGGGAGTTCGTTATCACGTTATTCGCGGCACGCTCGATTCATCCGGCGTTGCTAATCGAAACCAGGCGCGTTCAAAATACGGCGCGAAACGTCCGAAAGCCGGCGGAGCCGCTCCAGCTAAGAAAAAATAATTATGAATTTCAAATTACGAATGGCGAATTGCTGAGAAAGTAATCGAAAGTCGTAATTGTTAATTCGTAATTCGTAATTGAATAAAATTATGCCAAGAAGAAGAGTTGCAGGAAAAAGAGAAGTATTGCCCGATCCGATTTACAACAGCGTTGTTGTAACGAAGTTCATCAACGGTTTGATGTGGGGCGGAAAAAAATCCATCGCGGAAGATATTTTCTACGGCGCGATGGAAAAAGTAGCCAACAAAACCGGCGAAGAACCTTTGAAAATTTTCAAACGCGCGCTCGATACGGTTGCTCCGACGCTCGAAGTTAAATCACGACGCATCGGCGGCGCGACTTACCAAGTTCCGCTCGAAGTAACGCGTGATCGCCGCAACACTCTGGCAATCAGATGGATTGTAGGCAACGCGCGCAAACGCAACGAAAAAACGATGCAGGACAGATTGGTCGGCGAACTGCTCGACGCGACTAACAACAGAGGCGGCGCGGCGAAAAAACGTGAAGACGTTCACCGCATGGCTGAGGCAAACAAAGCATTCGCACATTACAGATTCTAATTTTTAGTGAAAAGTAGATTGTAAATAGTGAAATAAAAAGAAGTAGC
>SXVE01000032.1 GCA_005790265.1 Acidobacteriota bacterium
CGATTTGTTCAATGTGCTGCTGCAAGTTTTTGAAGACGGCGTTTTGACCGACGCGCAGGGCAATACGGTTGACTGCAAAAACGCGATTTTTATTATGACTTCCAATCTCGGCGCCAGATTTATTCAGAAACGCGCGAGTTTGGGTTTCCAGTCGAACGCCGACGCTTCGCGCGAACGAATGGAAGAACAAGTGATGACCGAAGTCAAACGCACGTTTGCGCCGGAATTTATTAATCGTCTCGACGAAATCATAATTTTCGACGAATTAGCCGACGCCGACTTGCGCCAAATCGTTGATCTGCAAATCGGTAAACTCAACGAAATTCTCGAAAAACGCGCTTTGCAGATTCGCCTGACCGACGATGCGCTCGCGTGGCTGATTGATAAAACGTGTGCTGACCGCAGTTACGGCGCGCGCCCGCTCAAACGAGCTTTGCAGAAATATGTCGAAGACGAACTTTCCGAAGCGCTGATTCAAGGCGAAATTTCGGAAGAATCAATTATCGAAGTTTTCTGCGACGGCGAACGGCTCGCGTTTCGCGCCGACAAACTGGAAAAACTCGAAGAGGAATTTTTCCAGAAAGCCTAAACCGGCGAATTTCTCGAAAAGCGATTCGCAGTAAAATCAAAGCGCAAAAGCGGTTTCCGGCTTTTGCGCTTTTTATTTTTCGGGCGTTTGTCTGTATAATTCGTAAGTTTGTTGGACACTCGCGCGCAAAGGCAACCTGAAAATCTTTCAGCGAATCAAACTCCGCGTATATTTCCAACAAAAAAGGATTAAGAAATTTCGTTTTCGTTCGAGCAAAATTCGTAAAAAATCAGACCATTTTTACTGTCAACAAAGGGCGAAAGCGACGAACATCTTACAGGCTTACCAAAGCCGAAAACTGCAATTATAAGGATAAATCGGTTTATGCAAAATCTTCGCGCGTTCGGAGTTGTTTTATTAATTCTATCAGTTTTAGTATTTCCTATTCCGGCTGAAACAACTGACAAAGCGAACGATAATTCTTCGACCGCGACGAATGCGGCTGCTCATCGGCAGCAGCTCGTCGAAACGGTTGATATTCAAGGCAATCGCCGTCTGCGCGACGAAGATTTGCTTTACTACATCAAAACGCGTCCCGGCGACACGTATGACGCGGCGGCGCTCGAACGCGATTTGCGCGAATTGATTTCTCTGAATTTTTTCGACAAAACAGCCACGCGCGTTTTAACTGAAGAAGGCGTGCGCGGCGGCGTGAATGTCATTTTTGAAGTGCGCGAACTGCCGATTATCCGCGATTTGACGTTTGAAGGTTCTGACGCCGTGCCCGAATCAGACATTTTGAAGGCTTTTCGCGAGCAGCGCGTCGGAATTTCCAAAGAATCGGTTTACGATCCGGTCAAAGCGCGCAACGCGTCGCGTATTCTGCGCGAATTACTCGCCTCGAAAGGTTTTCCGAACGCTCAGATTAACGTTAAAGAAGAAGAAGTTTCGGCAACATCAATCGCGCTGACTTTCGATATTGACCAGGGAAATCGTTCGCGCATCGTGGACATTGATTTTGAAGGCAACGAGAAATTCAAAGACGGCGAACTCGCCGGAGCTTTGCAATTGGTTAAAGAAACCGGACTTATTTCCCGATTTAAAGGAACGGACATTCTCGATTTGCGCAAATTGCAGTACGATCTGCAAAAAAACGTTAAAGCGTATATGTTCTCCAAAGGCTATTTTCAGGCGCGCATCGGCGAGCCGGAAGTGGTCGGACTCGGCTATAAACGAACCGGAATCCCGATTATCGGACAGTTGCCGCTGCCGCTGATTTCGTCAAAAGACGACACTTTGAAAATCGTCGTTCCGGTGACGGAAGGAAAGATTTTCCGCGTCGGCGAACTGAAAGTTCAGGGCAATTCGATTTTCTCGGAACAGCAGATTTTAAGTTACGTCGGACTCAAAAAAGGCGAAGTCGCCGACGGTAAACGCTTACAGGACGCCGTTTACGAAGATTTGAAAAAAGTTTACGGTTCGCAGGGCTTTGTTTTGTACAACGCCGAATTCGAGCCGGAATTCAAAGAAAGTGCGGCTAATCCGAACGAAGGAATCGTTGATATTACGATTTCAATCGAGGAGGGCAAGCAGTTTCGCCTGCGCCGCCTCGAATTTACCGGCAATACATTTACGCGCGACCGCGTTCTGCGCCGCGAATTCTTAATTAACGAAGGCGATATTTATAATCAGGTCGGACTCGAAACTTCGATTATTCGCGTTAATCAAACGCAGTATTTCGATCCGGTTGACAAAGATCAGGACGTTGAAATCCGCACGGACGAAGAACAGGGCGACGTTGATTTGATCGTCAAAGTCAAGGAAAAAGGCAGACAGCAAATTTCATTTAACGGCGGCGTCGGCGGTTTGGGCGGTTCGTTTTTCGGACTTGAATATTCGACCAATAACTTACTCGGACGCGGCGAAGTCTTGTCCCTGGCGTTCGGTGCGGGAAATCGTCAGCAGAATTTCTCGCTGACGTTTCAGGAACCGTATTTCCGCGACCGTCCGATTAACGTCGGCTTTTCGCTGTTCGCTTCGCGCTATAAATTCTTTGGCGAAGGAACATTTCTCTCGCAAAACGCCGATTTGCTCGACAATCTTTTAACCGATCCGAACGCGCAGCTGACGACCGACGAAAGCAATCTGTTTACGCAGCGAACTTACGGCGCAAACGTTTTTGCGACCGCGCCGCTGTCCGAATTGTTTTTCAGAAAACGCCAGTTCACGCAATTCTCGCGCGTCGGTTTAACTTACCAATTTTCGGCAACGACTTTGTCCGAGCCGGATGTCAATCAATCGGCTGACCCGCGCAACCGAATTCCGAATATTTACTCGACGCCGAACATCATCACGAGCCGCGTCACCGGAACTTTCGCTTACGACACGCGCCAGCCGTCGGAAAACGGCATTGACACGTGGAAAGGACGACAACTGGCGGCGACGATTGCGCTTGCCGGTTTGGGCGGCGATGTGCGCACTTATCAGCCGAACATCACTTACTCGGAATTTATTCCGGTGAGAAACCGTTCGTCCCGCAACGCTGATGTTTTCGCTTATCGTCTGCAAGCCGGAACCATCGGCAGCTTCGGAACGACCGAAAAAATCAGAAACGCCAATTCGCTTTCGTTCGTCGGCGGCGTGCCGATTTACGAACGTTATTTTCTCGGCAGCGAATACGATATTCGCGGTTACACGTCGCGCGCCATCAGCCCGATTGCGCCGTTCGATACGTATGTCACAACGCGCAACGTGTCCGTCGCAACCAATGCAAACGGAACTGCTGTTGCCGCGCCCGGTTTGCAGGATTTAGCTTCGCTCGGCACTCTGACCGGATTTGACGGCGCAAATCCGGCGCTGTTCGCCCGCAACTATCGCTATATCGGTGGCGATACGCAGCTGCTCGGAAACTTTGAATACCGCGTTCCGATTTTCGGTCCGGTAACGCTTGCCGCTTTCGCCGACATCGGTTCGGTTTTCAATCTGCGCAACACCGGAACTCAGGTTATCAACAGTGAATTTATTGACGACGACCGATTTTTAGGCGCGGGAACGATTACGGCGCTCGCGCTCAGAAATGCTCCGAATTTGGAGAGCAGTTTCGGCAGTATTTTGTTTTACAACAATCGCGTTTTAACCAGATCCGATTTCGTCAGAGAATTTTGCAGCGGAAATCGTTTCGGTTGCCCGACCAGTCTTTCGCCGGATATTCAATCGCTGTTTCTGCGCGGCGAAGCGCAGCAGAATTCGCTGCTTCGCGTAGACGACAGCGCGTTTAACGGTTTGGGCGATTTTCGCTCAAGCGTCGGATTGGAGCTGCGCGTTCAGGTTCCGGTCGTCAACGTTCCGTTTCGCCTGATTTACTATTACAATCCGAATGGCAAATTCGGCTTTACCGAAGAAGTTCCCGGCTTGCCACTGACCGGCAAGAGAAACGGTTTCCGGTTCACCGTCGGACGAACTTTCTAATTTTTGACAAGTTGCGACGAATGAAAAGCAATGTTTAATCAATCAGCACGGCTTGCTGCTGATTGACAATCTTTTTCGGTTAACTTAACATTGCTTTTCTTCCGACACTTTTTTAAAAACACAAGCAACAATTTCAAGCTGAAAAGATTCAAAACAAAATATCAAGTCAAAAATCAGTTGACCCAGCTTTTCTAATTTTAAGGAGTTTTACACCAAATGAACACATTTCGTTTAATTGCCGCTACTTTTGTTTTTGCCGCACTGTTTGCCGTTTCGGCTTTTGCTCAGGCAGCTGCGCCGACCAGTAAAGTCGGTTTAATTAACACCTTCGCTTTTGAAGATGAGAAAGGCGGTATCACGAAATATCGCAACGCTATCGCCAGTGTCGAAACAGAATTCAAACCTGACAATGATAAATTGCGCGCATCGGCGACAAGATTCGAAACACTGCGAAAAGAACTCGAAGGTTTTCAAAACACGATCAAAAGCGGCGGCAAAGTGCCAATCTCGGATGCTGCAATCCAAGCCAAAGTTGATGAATTAGGAAAACTCGAACGAGAAATAAAATTTCAGCAGGAAGATGCAAAAACGCGTTACGAGCGCCGTTATCAAACGGTAGTCGGACCGATTTACGGCGATATTATGAAAGCGATGCAGGAATTTGCCAAAGCGAAAGGCTATTCGGTCATTCTTGACGGCGCGAAATTGCAGGAATCGGGAATTTTAATGGCGTTTGATGACAAAACCAACGTCACAACCGAATTCGTCACATTTTACAATGCGCGTCCGGCAGGAGCCGCAACAGCTGCTGCAACGACACCCAAGTAATTTTCTTTTTCCCCCCGCTTACAAGCAGTTCTAAATAAGCGATTCAGCCAGCCGAAAACTTTTTTCGCTGGCTGAATCGCTTTTCAAAATCGCCGCTAAAATTTATCTATGACAATTCTTGATTCGCGCGCCATTCAGGAGATTCTGCCGCATCGCTATCCTTTTCTCTTGGTTGATAAAATTATTGAACTCGAACCGCGAACGCGCATCGTCGGCGTTAAACAGGTCACGGCGAACGAGCATTTTTTTCAGGGACATTTTCCCGGCGCGCCGGTGATGCCCGGCGTTTTGCAAATCGAAGCGCTTGCGCAGGTCGGCGCGATTCTCGCTCTCCGGGAATTTGAAAATCGCGCGGATAAAATTCCTTTTTTCAGCGGTATTGATAAAGCGCGTTTTCGCCGTCCGGTCGTTCCCGGCGATACTTTAATTCTGGAAGTAATCGCACTCAGAATCGGCAGCAAAGTCCAGAAAATGCAAGGACTCGCCAAAGTTGACGGTCAAATTACCGCCGAAGCCGAAATTATGTGCATTTTAGGCGACCGCGAATCAAAAGGGTAAAAAATTATGGAATTTACTTATAACGAAGTAATTATGTATGGCGCAATCGCCGGAATCACGCTGGGATTTATTCTCGGTCTGATTCTTTTAATCGTTGGAATCAAAAAGAATAAGAAAAAACTCGGCGTCATCGGTTTTTTCTGCACGCTCGGCGTCGGCGTGATTTCCGGCTTGCTCTCGTTGATCGTCGCCGGAGTATTTTTCTGGCTCTTGTTTAAGAAAAGCACCGACGGAATTCCGGTCGAATCGCCGAACAGTAAAGACCCGGACGTTTTATAAATTCGCGCTTTTTTTCCTATGCCAACTTTTATTCATCAAACCGCGATTGTCAGCCCAAACGCGAAAATCGGCGCGGATTGTCACATCGGCGCGTTTTCCGTCATCGGCGACGAAGTCGTTTTAGGCGACAAAGTTCACCTCGAATCACATGTTGTCATTGAAGGCAACACGAAAATCGGCGACGAGACGCGCGTTTTCCCGTTTGTCTCCATCGGTTTAGCTCCACAGGATTTGAAATATCAAGGCGAACCGACGCGCACGGAAATCGGCGCGCGCAATCACATTCGCGAATTCGTCACCGTTCATCGCGGAACAAAAGGCGGCGGCGGTTTAACCAAAATCGGCGACGATAATTTGCTGATGGCGCAGGCGCACGTCGCCCACGATTGTCAGCTCGGCAATGAGATTATTATGGCGAACGCCGCAACGCTCGCCGGACACGTTGAAATCGCCGACCGCGCAAATATCGGCGCGTATTCCGGCGTTCATCAATTCTGCCGCGTCGGTCTCGAAGCGTTCGTCGGCGGTTATTCGGTCGTCGTCAAAGACGCGCCGCCGTTCGCCGTCATTCAGGGAAATCACGCGAAATGCTACGGCTTAAACCGCGTCGGAATGAAGCGGCGCGGCTACGCCAAAGAAGTTATCGAAAAACTGCACCGCGCGTATCATTTGCTGCTTTCCGCCAAACTCAATACCACGCAGGCGCTCGAAAAAATCAAACAGGAACTCAGCGATTGCCCGGAAGTTGATTTGTTAGTTGATTTTATCGAAACCTCAAAACGCGGCGTCGTTAAATAATTCAGTGTCCGCAAAATCATCTCAAAAATACGAGACAATAAGTTA
>SXVE01000316.1 GCA_005790265.1 Acidobacteriota bacterium
AACATTTATCGTTTCGTCGAAGAGAAGGGAATGCATCCGTTTCAGGCGGCGATTGAAGGCACCAGAGAAATCGGGCTCGCCGTGCTCGCGACGACGCTTTCGCTGATGGCGGTTTTCGTGCCCATCGGTTTTATGCAGGGAATCGTCGGACGATTTATGTCGTCGTTCGGCTTGACCGCATCGTTTGCAATTCTCGTCAGTTTGATTGTTTCGTTTACCTTGACGCCGATGCTCGCCGCGCGTTTGATCAAACCGCGAGAAGACGAAGATACGGAAAAAAGAACGGCTCCGGTCGGCGACGGCGAAGCGGCGCAATCCGGCGGCGATGAAACGCTCGAAGCGCATTATGAAGAACCGCTAACCAATCACGATGAAGAACCGGCGCAAAAAACGCATTCGGCGAAAGACAGTTGGTTTTACAGCAAAATTGACAACACTTACACGTGGCTTTTGAAATTTTCGATGGCGCATCGCTGGCTCGTCGTGCTCGCCTGCGTCCTTGTTTTTTTGAGCATCATTCCGCTGTTTATGTTCGTCGGCAAAAACTTTCTGCCGGTTGACGATCAAGCGCAGTACGAAGTTTCCGTGCGCGCGCCCGAAGGTTACAGTTTGCCGGCAACCGCGCAGCTTTTCGAGCGCATCGCGACCGAAATTCGCAAAATTCCCGGCGTGACCGACACTTTAATTACCGTCGGCGGCGGTCAGCAGGGCGTTGTCAATAACGGCTCGATTTACGTGAAATTGAGCGACATCAAAGAGCGCGATAAATCACAGGAACAGTTGATGTCGGACACGCGCGAGCTGTTGAATAAAAATTTCGCCAATCTGAATTTGCGCACAGGCGTGCAGCCGGTGCAGGCGTTTTCCGGCGGCGGTTTTCGCAACGCGAACGTGCAGTTTTTGATTGCCGGACCCGATTTGAAAAAGCTCGAAGAAGTTTCCAATCAGCTGCTCGAAAAAATGAAAACCATTCCCGACGCCGTTGACGTTGATTCGACTTTAATCAGCGGCAAGCCGGAAGTTCAGCTTGAAATCAATCGCGACATCGCCGCCGATTTGGGCGTGCGCGTCGGCGACGTTTCGCAGGCGTTAAACACGCTTGTCGCCGGTCAGGAAGCGACGACGTTTAACGAAGGAACCGATCAGTATGAAGTGCACGTGCGCGCGATTAATAATTACCGCACCGATGTCGAAGGTTTGAAACGGCTCGTCGTTCCGTCGGCAAAACTCGGCGCGGTTACGCTCGACCGTTTGATCGAAGTCAAAGAAGGAACCGGACCGAGTTCGGTCGAACGCGTCAATCGTCAGCGGCAGGTCACGCTGCTCGCCAATACGCGTCCGAGCGGTTCGGCGACGAGCATTACCGGAGAAATTGATAAATTTGTCAAAGAACTCAATTTGCCCGCCGGTTATACGACCGGTTACGTCGGACAATCGAAGGAACTCGGCAAATCTTTGTTTTACTTTGCTTTAGCAATCACGCTTTCCTTCATTTTTATGTACATCGTGCTCGCCGCGCAGTTCGAATCATTTATTCACCCGGTCACGATTCTGCTGACGCTGCCGCTTTCGATTCCGTTCGGCATCATCAGTTTGCTGGCGACCGGGCAAACGGTCAACATCTTTTCCGGTTTGGGTTTACTGCTGCTTTTCGGCGTCGTGAAAAAGAACGCGATTTTGCAGATTGACCACACGAATACGCTGCGCGAGCGCGGAATGAATCGCTACGACGCGATTATTCAAGCGAATCGCGACCGTCTGCGTCCGATTCTGATGACGACGATTGCGCTCGTCGCCGGAATGATTCCGCTCGTCGTTTCGACCGGCGCGGGCGCGGGAACGAACCGCTCGATCGGCGTTTTGGTCGTCGGCGGACAATCGCTTTGTTTGCTTTTAACATTGCTCGCCGTGCCGGTTTTTTATTCGCTGTTTGACGACGCTTCGGAATGGCGCATTTTCGGGCGCGCCAATGATTTATCGCGCAGAATTTTCGGCGGACTGCGGCGAAAAATTGCCGGTGCAGCCAGCGCGATTGTCAGTAAACAGTAGCAATTCGGGCGAGCTTCAAAAAACTCGCCCGCGCATCGAGATTATTTTTATAAAACTTGCGATGAACAAGCAATTATTCACGTTTTTTACAATTTTATTACTCGGCATCGGTGCGGTTCGGGCGCAGGAAACGACGCCCGCTCCGACTCCGATTTCTACGCCGTTGCCCGCCGAACAAAAAACGCCGGACGACGCGCAGAACGTTGCGCCGGAAAATTTGGACGGCGTGCCGTCAATCGCGCCGCGTTACGAATCGGACGATCGCGATTTGCCGGATTTGGGACGCGTCGGCGTTGATATGCTCGAACAGCGTCCGCTTTCATTGAAAGAAGCGATTACGCGCGCGCTCGAAAACAACAAAGACATCGAAGTTTCACGGCAAAACGTGCGGCTTGCCGAATTCGATCTGCAATCGTTCGACGGTTATTACGAGCCGCGTTTTACCGGACAAACTTATTACGAACGCGCGACAATTCCGAACGTCAGCATTTTCAGCAATAATCCGACGACGACGACTAATTCGATTGTCGGAAACGTCGGTTTACAGGGTTTCATCCGCAAATACGGCACGGTTTTCAACACGACTTTCAGCAATCAGCGCGTTAATACGAACAATCCGATTTCGATTCTGAGTCCGCAAAACAGCACTTCATTCGTCGCGTCGGTTACGCAGCCGCTTTTTCGCGGACGCGCATTTGACCAGCCGCGCCGCAGCATTGAAATCGCCAAACGGAATTTGAGTTTGACCGATACGCAATTTCGCCAGCGTTCGATTGAAATTATCACGAACGTGCAGCGCGCTTACTGGGATTTAACGTTCGCTCTGAGAAATTTGCAGGTGCAGCGCGACGGCGTGCGCGACGCCAAAGAACAACTCGTTCACAATCGCCGTCTCGTCGAAGAAGGACAGCTCGCCCCGATTGATGTTGTCGCCGCCGAAACGCAAATCGCCAATATCGAGCAAGGCGTTTACGAAGGGCTCGAAACGGTCGGACGCGCCGAAAATACACTGAAAAATCTGATCGCGACCAATAAAGATGACCGGCTTTGGAACGAATCGGTGGTGCCGACCGATTCGGTTGATCTCGACGCTCCGACGACGACTTTGCCCGAAGCGCTCGGTCTGGCGCTCGCTAATCGTCCGGAAATCGAAGTGAATAACGTGCAGCGCGATATCAACGAAATTGACCGCCGCTTTTACCGCGATCAAAATAAACCGCAAATTGATTTAGTCGCAAGCTACACTTCGGCGGGCGTCGGCGGCAGTCAGAATCCGGATTTTACGAATATTTTCACGCAAACATGTACGGGCAGCGCGAATTCGCCGGAAAATATCGCTTGTTTGCAGCAATTACAAAGTCGTCAAGCAGCGCAGCAGCAGCAACTTGCGATTTTGACGGGCAGTTCGATTTCCGATGTTTTCGCGTTTCGTTACCCGACTTTGCGCGTCGGCGTGCAGTTTAATTTGCCGCTGTTCGGCAATAAAACGACGAAAGCGCAGCTCGGTCGCACGCTCGTTCAAAGCGATCAAATCAAAACGCAGCGCGAGCAGATCGAGCAGACAATTCAGGTTGACGTGCGCAACGCTTTGCAATCGGTCAGAACATCGGAAGCGCGCCTTCGTTCGGCGGCGATTGCGCGCGAAAACAGCGAAAAACAATACGCCTCGGAACAGCGCAAGCTCGACGCCGGACAGTCGAATATTTATCAGGTTCTCGAACGCCAGACCGCTTTGATGAACGCGCGCAGCATCGAACTTCGGTCGCAAACCGAACTAAACAAAGCGATTGCCGATTTGCAGCGCGCCACCGGAAATTCGCTCAAAGCCAATAACGTCGAAGCGAGATTGAGAAAATAGTTTCAAGTTTCAGGTTTCAAGTTTCAAATTTGAAAATTTTCGTGTCGCCATCATTGAAAAACGCAAATTTACAATCTAAAACCCGAAACTTGAAACCTGAAACTTGAAACCTGAAACTTATATTTA
>SXVE01000317.1 GCA_005790265.1 Acidobacteriota bacterium
AAAACCGACGGTTCCTAAAATCAGCACCGAACCGAGCCAAATCGCGAGCTGCGTCAAACCGGCGAGACCGACGCCGACGAGCTTGCCCATCATCAATTCAAACGGTTTCGCCGACGAAAAAAGAATTTCGGCGATGCGCGTTTCTTTTTCCTCGATCACCGCCGCCATAATCTGCTGTCCGTAAACGAGCAGCGTGATGTAAATCATCAGACCGATGACGAACGCGACCGCGAAAACGCCTTCGCCGCCGCCTTTTTCGTCGCCTTCTTCGCTGATCGTCGTCGTTTCAATATCAATCGCGCGGCTCAAATCGCGCAATCTTTCTTCGCTGATATTGGCATCGGCGAGCCTCTGCGAACGAACCGCGCCGTTAATCGAGCGCTCGAAGATCGAACTCGACAAAATATCTCCGGCTTTGCGCGAGAAAAATTCGTACTTCGCGTCAGCCGCGTCGTAATTCGGCGGCACAAGCAAATATGCGTCGAGTTCTTTCGCCGTGATTTTTCCGTTTAATTCGCGCTTGATTTGCTCAACGCTTTTTCCCGCCGCGTCGTATTCGACAAAGACGAAACGCTCGCCGAATTGTTCGACCGCTTGCCGCATCTGTTCTTCCTGCGCGGCTTGCGCATTCGGCGCGGCTGCCGAGTTTGTTTTGTCGCGCGAGCGGCGATCAGTAACCAAATTTTCGCGTATGCGCGGCGCGATTTTTCCCGTTTCGTCCACGATAATCAAGCGCGTCGGTTCGCCTTTGATCGAGAAAATCAGCGCCGGAACGATTGCGAATCCCGCCGCGATCACCGGAAACAGCAAAGTCGCGACTAAAAACGTCCATTTGAGCACGATTTTTTTATATTCGTGTTTGACGACCGCTAAAAATTTACGCATTGGTTTCGTTTACCTTATCAATAAAAATGTCGTTTAAGCTCGGTTCGACCTGCTCGAATTTTGAAATTGTTGCGCCGCTTTCGATTAATCTTTTCAACAGAATTTGCGCGTCGGCGTTTGCGGCGAGTTCGATTTCCATTTCATCGGCGTGCACTGAAACTTCCGCGACGAGCGCCGGATCGCGAAGCACGTTTTCGCCGCCGACAATGCGCAGCGCGATCAGATTCTTTCCGAAACTTTCTTTAACTTCGCGAATCGTTCCGCCGATGATTTTGCGCGATTTGTTGATTAAAATAATGTCATCGCACAATCTTTCCGCCGTTGACATCAAATGCGTCGAAAAAATAATCGTTTTGTTCTGCGCTTTTAATTCGGCGACGACTTCGATCATAAATTCGACGTTGACCGGATCGAGCCCGGAAAAAGGTTCGTCCAAAATCAGCAAATCGGGATCGTGCAAAACGGTCGAAATAAACTGAATTTTCTGCGACATTCCTTTTGATAAATCCGTCGTTTTTTTCGTTTTCCACTCGGAAAGGCGCATTCGGTCGAGCCAGTAATCAATGCGCCGGTCGGCTTCTTTTTGCGAAACGTCTTTGAGCGCGGCGAAATAGCGAAGCTGATCCTGAACTTTCATTTTTTTGTAAAGTCCGCGTTCTTCCGGCAGATAACCGATGCGATTTTGCGTTGCAGTCGAAACTTTCTCGCCGAACAGCTCGATTCGTCCCGTATCCGGTGCCGTAATGCCGACGATCATCCGAATCGTCGTCGTTTTTCCCGCGCCGTTCGGACCGAGAAAACCGAAAACTCTGCCCGGTTTGACCGCAAAACTTAAATCGTTGACCGCCGTAAAATCGCCGTAGCGTTTCGTCGCGTTTTCGACGCGCAGTGTCGCCGTTTGTTCGTTCATATAATTGAGTTTAAGATAACATAGAAAAAAATCAGGAAAGAACTTTTACGCGTAAACCCGCTGAAATGTTGTATAAAATTTGATAAAACATTCAGTAAATTTAATATGGAAATTTTTGTGTATCGTAAAGGCGAAACGGAAGTCAAAGAAAACTACACGGTCGCCGATTTGCCCGCGCTTTTAGCCGACGAAAGCAATATCGTTTGGGTTGATTTACTGGCGGAAACCAAAGAAGAAATCGCCGAAGCGCAGAATATTCTGCTGAAAGTGTTCAGATTTCACTATTTGACGGTCGAAGACTGTATCGAAACGCGCAATCAGCCGAAGGTCGAAGCGTTTCCCGATTATTTTTATTTTATCGTTCACGGCATTCGCCCGGACACCAATTCGTCGAATTTTCGCACGAAAGAACTCGATGGTTATTTGGGCAAAAATTACGTCGTAACGTTTCATCTCGAACGCTTTCGCAGCATCAAAGCCGTCAAACAGCAAATTCGCAGCAGCACTTTCGCTTGCCAGCGCGGCGCGGCTTACCTCTTGCACCAAATTCTCGATCAACTCGTTGATTTGTATATGCCGATTGTTGATGATTTCGACAATTCGATCAATGAACTCGAAGATCGCGTTTTTCAAACGAAACAGGGCGATGACGATAAAATTTTGGAAGAAATTATGGATTTGCGCCGCAGTGTCGCGCGCCTGAAACGAATTTCAACGCGCCAGCTCGACGTTTTGTACCGCATTTCGCACGGCGAATTTCCGCAAATTCCGGAAAATATTCTGCCGTTTTACCGCGACGTGCACGATCATCTGCTGCGAATTACGGATTTGTCGGAAAATTATCGCGATCTGGTCGCCGGACTTTTCGACATTCATTTTTCCGTGACGGCGAACAAAACGAATGACATTATTAAATTTTTAACGATTTTTTCGGCGATCTGGCTGCCGCTTTCTTTTATCGCCGGAGTTTACGGCATGAATTTTGAGACGATGCCCGAACTCAAAACGCGTTACGGTTATTTTGTCGTGCTCGGCGTAATGATTTTAGTAACGCTCAGTTTGCTTTTTTATTTTTATCATAAAGGATGGATTCTTCAGGGAAAAGCGGAAACGGCAAAATCGGGAAAAGCAGAAACACCGGAATCAACGGAAAAACCGGACACACCGATTACTGGAAAGTAAATTCAGATCTCCGCCAAAATTCGCTTGACCTGCGCGTCGCCGAAACCATAAACTCCGGCGCGGCTGGAAAATTCGGCGAAGATTTCGGCAAAATCGGAATGTTTTTCGTTTGAGATTTCGCGCAAAATCTCCGGCAGACGAGTTTTTATTTCGGCGGCGGCGCGGCAAAATGCCGCAAGATGCGGGAAACAGTCGGATTCAGTTTGCGCAAGTCGTTCGAGCGCGGCGTGATGGGAATTTTGAAACGAGCGCCACAAATCGGCGCCAAGTTTTAAGTCCTGCGCCGCGAATTTTATTTTTGCGGATTCAGCGCGGCGCAAATCTTCCGCGTCATTGCCGCCGAAACTGCTCCATAATTCGTTCTCGTTTTCAGAAATCGGCGCGACGCGGTAAATTTCCGCGCCCGAATCTTCCAGCAGTGAAGTGCAAAACCACAAATTCGTCTGACAGAACAATTCGTTCTCAAACCAGAGATTAACCTGAGCGTCTGACGAAACATTTTCTAATTTTTCAAATTCGGCGACGACCGTTTGAAAATATTTACCGCGCGGTTCGCCGAAAGATTTTTCGATAAATTCGGCGCGCACGTTCCAAAAATCCGCCGGATTTTCCGCTTTAACGTCTCCGTCAACCAAACATTCGCGGCAGACAATAATTTCGCCTTCGATTCCGGTTTCCGCAAATTTTTCCGCCACCGCGTCACCGGGTAAAACGTGGTATTTCATACGATTAAACTCAACGCGTAAATTAAACTCAAAACCGCTCCGCCGTAAACTCCGGCGAGAATATCGTCGGCGCAAACGCCGATTCCGGCAGGCAGATTTTGCAGCGAATCAATCGGATACGGCTTCCAAATATCGAACAGGCGAAATAATAAGAATCCGGCTAAAATGAGTTTCCACGAAATGTCGAACGGCACGAAAAGAAAAACGAGCAGCTGCCCGATTACTTCGTCAACCACCGCTTGCTGCGGATCTTTATCGCGAAAAAGCTCGGTCGCACGGCTCGACGCCCAGATTCCCAACAAACAAAAAAGCAAAAAAAGAAACGCGACCGCAACGTGAACGAAAGCGGCGATTTGCGCGTCGGCGAAACCGCGCGCGCCGAACGAAAAACTGATCGTTGCTTCGGCTTGCCGAAAAGCCAGGTAGATCAAAACGCCGACCGCCGAACCCCAGGTTCCCGGCGCGAGCGGCAGATAACCGACGCCGAACGTCGTCACGGCGAGCGCGAAATAATCGAGCGCGTTTTTTTTTCGCGTCGCTTCGCGCGCCAGTTTTTTGTTTTCGACGGCGGCGGTAATGTGAATTAGTTCATCGTAACTCGGCATTAATCTTTCGGCTTACAACAGTTGAAATTGATTAGAATTCGATTCCCTGCTGCGCGTAAATTCCGGCGTGAAACGGATGTTTGACTTCCTTCATCTCCGTCACCAGATCGGCGGCTTCAACGAGTTCCGGCGGCGCATTTCTGCCCGTCATAATAATGTGCAGATTCGGCTGTTGTTCTCTGATTTCTCTGATTTCGGCTAAAACCTTTTCGACATCGAGAAATTTGTAATCGAGCACGTAGACGAGTTCGTCAAAAACCAGCAAATCATATTCGGTCGAGCGCAATTTTTCAAGGCACAGCGCCCAAGTTTCTTCGCTCGTTTTAATGTCCTGCGTTTTGTCGTTCGTGTCCCACGTAAAGCCGTCGCCCATCGTGTGAACTTCGATGTCGAGCGCTTCGAGCGATTCGTGTTCGCCGTAACGGTCGGTTTTCGCTTTCATAAATTGAATCAGGCAGCAATTCATTCCGCGTCCGGCGGCACGAACGAGAACGCCGAGCGCGGCAGTCGTTTTGCCTTTGCCGTCGCCGGTGTTCACCATCAATAAGCCTTTTGTGTTTTCTTTATAATCGCCGCGCCGCCATTTGTAGCGTTTTTCTTTGTTCATAAATTTTTTGTGAAAAAGATTTTTAGCCACGAATTACACGAATGGCACGAATAAAAAAAATTATATTTAACTTTTCTTATTCGCGTTATTTGTGTAATTCGTGGCTAAAAATCTTTTTCTACTACTATCAAGCTAAACTCAATTCAAATTCTTCAATTTCGGCGTAATCTTCATTTTCGACAGCCTTGATCAAAGCTGCGACGATTTCGCGCTCGCATTTGTTCCAATCGCCTTCAACACGGCAGCCGGCGGCGTTTTTATGTCCGCCGCCGCCGAATTGTTCCGCGACGCGGGCGACATTGACAGAGCCTTTCGAGCGCAAACTGACGCGGTAAAAACTCGGTTCGACTTCGCGCATATAAACCGACGCGACCACTTCTTTGGCGGCAAGCGGAATGTTGACAAAACCGTTGTTGTCGCCGTCGGTCATTCCCGAACTGACGCGCATCTCAAGCGTTTGTCGCATCCACGCGAC
>SXVE01000318.1 GCA_005790265.1 Acidobacteriota bacterium
CGTCTACCTATTCCGCCACCCAAGCACGAATTAGAGAGTAACACGACTGAAATTTAAGTTCAAAGCGCAAAATAAAAAGATTAAACTTGTTTGGATAAACTGTTTACTTGTATTTAGTTATAGCAAACAACTTCAGCATATTGTAAAGATTTTAATGTCAATCAGCAGGCGATTGCGCACCGCTCAAACTCGGCTCTCTAAACTTTGGAGTTTTCTATTATTACAAAATAAAAATTTGGAGAGCCGTGCACATCGAAAATGTTCTGAATTAAATATTATAATGTTATTTAGTGCTCAAGATACTTGCTTATTACTGGTTCGAGCATTTTAAAGTTGATGGGTTTGTCAATTAGCTCATCGCAGCCGGCTTCTATTGCACGCGTTTGATACGCTTTGCCGAAAGCCGTCACGGCAATAATCGGAATATGTCTGGAGCCGTCAAATTCTCTGATTGCTTTGACAGTGGTAAGACCGTCAACCATCGGCAGCGATATATCCATTAAAATAAGGTCGGGCTGATATTTCTTGAAGCTATCAACGGCTTCAATTCCATCGCTTGCTTCGATTACTTGATAACCGTAGCTTTCAATCACGATTTTCATAAAATTGCGGGAATCTTCATAATCTTCGACGATGAGAACTGTTTTTGCCATAATACCTCTTTAGCATTTTTAGGAATGTTTGAAACTATTTTGAAAAGATTATGAATCTAAAAATGAACCGCAAAAACTTTTTGATGCACTAAACCGGTTTCTGTGATGCTCAAACGCTCATAGAAAATAAAAAGTCGCTTTTTATTTTCTATGAGCGTTTTAAAAACCAATACGGTTAATGATTATGTTTCATGCAATTTCCGAAATCCTTATTCAGCAACCCAAATATTGATTTAAAACCGGTTCAAGCGTTGCAAAATCGAATGGCTTATTAATCAAATCGTCGCAACCCGCTTCAATTGCTTGTCTATAATAGGATTGACCGTGAGCCGTAACGGCGATAATCGGTAGTTTAGCCATTCCTTCAAATTTTCTGATGACTCTAGTCGCCGCCAAACCGTCCATCACTGGCATTGCCAAATCCATCAAAACCAAATCGGGCAGTTGTTTTTGCACCGCCTCCACCGCTTTCTCGCCGTTTACCGCTTCGATTGCTTGATAGCCATAGCTTTCAACCAAGACTTTCATGAAACTGCGCGTATCGGCGTAATCTTCGACAATGAGAACTTTTTTTTTCATAATTTTGTTAAACTGTTGTAAAACAATACATCAAACTCAAACAAATTTACGTTTTCAAAAATCAGCAAGTTCAGTGCCAAAATGCGGTCAAATAACCACTTTAACTATTAAATTTAGTTTTTATTTTCAATTCTGCTCTTTTAATTTTGCTTCAGCGTTACGCAGATTTTGTTGATATCCTCTGTTTTGAGGAGATATTTTAACGGCTTTTTGCAAGGCTTCGACGGCTTTTTCATACTCGTTTAATTTAATGTAAGCGATTCCCAAAAAAGCATATGCTTCCGCATCTTTAGGATTGAGTTTGACAGTCGTTTGGTAAGCGTCCGCCGCTTCGGAATAGCGATTTAATTTATACAAAACGCTGGCGAGATTGTACCAGGCATCGGTGTAATCGGGTTTTAGCTCGACGGCTTTGCGCAAGGCTTCGACAGCGGCTTCGTCTTCGTTTAATTCGCCGTGTGCAAATCCCAAACTATACCAAATCAGCGGTTCGTCTTTTTTAAATTCGAGCGCCTGCCGAAAATAAACGAGCGCTTCCGCATTGTTTTTTAATTTTGAATAATAACTTCCGATGCCGTAAGCGGCTTTCCAGTTTGGAGCTGCCGCAAATGATTTTTTATACTCGGCAAGCGCTTCAGAGTATTTTTTCCGGTCGTTTAATTTCTTAGCTTTGACCAAAAATTTGTCGTCGTTTTGCGCCGAAACGGAAAATACGAGCGCAATTGAAACGAGTATCGTCGCCAAAAATAATTGTAAATTTTTCATCGGTTTCAATAAAATTGAGATTATTCTCCGGCAAAAATATAATTGCCAATTTCGTTATTATTGTTGCAGGCAATACTTTTACACTCGAGAAATAAAGGCAAGAATATTATATTCGGCAGGTAAATATCAATCCGGGCGAAAAAAATATTTGCCGTTGCGATTGAATCGGCGAACATTTCGGGGTGCTTTCGCTTTTCAATTACTTTAAAAGTTAAAAAAGGCAGCTTTTCAAAAGAGAAGCTGCCTTTTTCGTTTGTTTATCGGAGCGACTTATTAATTGCCAGCCGCCCCGTTGGTATTATCATTTATCATATAATATCACCCCCAGGACTGACTTAGATGTCAGTCGGCGGGAAAAGTTGCCGCAAAATTTTTATTGCGCACAATTACTGTTTGTCTGATTTTTTGATTTTGTTCTCGTCGTTTTTGTCAGCGTTTTTTTTCTCGCCAACCGTCTCGGCGATTTTGAAAATCGGATCACCGTTTTGATCAACGTCGGGAATTTTCGCGAGTTTTTTCTTTAATTTTTTATCTTCCACAGTTTTTATTCTCCTTTACGAAAAATTGTTGTCCGAGTCTTTTATTACTTTAAACTGTCGCAGATCAAGCGGCAAACTTTCTTCGGCATCATTAAAAATTAGCAGTAAAACTAATAATGGTAATTCGCTTGATTTTTCTTTATACGAAAATTTTGGCGAATCGGTTCGGTTACCGCAATGCGCGGTCAATTGTGTTATGATTGCCAAAAAAAAGTCGTATTCGGTAAAAATCAATGGAACAGGCAGCGTGGATTTTATGGAGCGTTTTAGGCGTAATTTTAATTGTCGCCGAAATTTTTACGCTCGGTTTTGTTCTTTTTTGGTTTGGCATCGGCGCATTCGCCGCAGCGTTAATCGGCTTTCTAGGCTTCGGTTGGGTCGTTCAATTCATCGTTTTCGCGCTCGTTTCAACGGTTTTAACGGCGATGTCGCGAACGATTTTCACCAATTATTTTTCGCGCGAAAACGAAGACGCTTTGAAAATCGGTCTTGACGCACTGCCCGGAAAAATCGGAACGGTCATTTCGCCAAGCCGCGGAGCGCTTCACGAAGGCGCCGTCAAAGTTTACGGTTCCACCTGGACGGCTTTTCCGGCGGACGGCGAATCGGCGTTGATCGAAGGCGAAAAAGTGGAAGTCGTCAGCATCAAAGGCTCTTCGATTTTTGTTCGCCGCGTTGAAAGGGAACTGCCGGAATGGCGGCAAAGCTAAAATAAAAAAAGGGGAGTCGAAACAGATCTGTTTCGACTCCCCTTTTCTCTTTAACTGATTAAACTCACCGGACAACTTAAATGAATTCGCCGGTTGTTTGGTCTGCCGTGTCGTGAATATCGCTCAAATTTAAAAGTTCAAGCTTAACGTCTTCACCGTTTGAATCGTTCAAATCTTCGCCGGAAAGCGCCGCGATAATGACCGTGATGTTGTCTTCGCCGCCGCGCTCATTCGCTTCTTTGACGAGTTCGGCGCACGCCATTTCCAAATGATCTTTGTTGTCGAGCACGATTCTCTGCATACTCGCGCCGCTGACTTTGTTTGACAAACCGTCGCTGCACAGCAACAGCACGTCGCCGCTGCGCGGTTTCAGACGCGCCGCGACCGGGTAAATCTCGCTCTGCGCGCCGAGCGCCTGCAAAATCACGTTTTTCAGCGTGTGCGTTTCAGCTTCTTCAGGAGAAATCTGCTGCGCGTCAATCAGCTGCTGAACGAGCGACTGATCTTTCGTGACCTGATAAATTTTACCGTTGCGAACCAAATAAGCGCGGCTGTCGCCGATTTGAATTAAATCTATCGCTTCGCGCGTAATGCCGACGCCGGTAAAAGTCGCGCCCATTCCCTGAAATTGCGGATCGGTGCGTCCCTGCTGATGAATCAAGTAATTAGCGTAAATCGTCGCGTCGTAAAGTTTGCCGATTAATGAAGAATCATAACCGTCAGGCGTTACGGTTTTTTCCGGATCATCATCGAGAATTTTCTGGCTGACTGTTTCAACCGCCATTTTACTGGCAACCTCGCCCGCTAGAGCGCCGCCCATTCCGTCAGAAACGGCTAAAACAATTCCATTGTCATCAATCTCAAACCTTTGCGATTCGACGACGAATTCGTTCGGTTCCTGCGAACTCGTCCACGCTTTGATGTTTGAAACGTGCAGCAGAAGATAATTATCCTCATTGCCTTTTCGGACGCGCCCGATGTGTGACGTAGCATGAATATCAACAATCAACATAATTTACAAAGTTTCAAGCTTCAGATTTCAAAACTCAAGTTTAACCGCTAACTTGAAAAACGAAACCCGAACTTTGAAACTAAATCAACGCTTGGTCTAAATCCTCTATGATATCTTCCAAATCTTCAATGCCGACAGAAATCCGCACTAATCCGTCAGTGATTCCCAAACTTTCACGTTTTTCGGCGGGAACCGAGGCGTGCGTCATCGTTGCCGGATGTGAAATCAGCGTTTCGACGCCGCCGAGGCTTTCACCTAAAGTACAAATTTTTACGCTTTCTAAAACCTTTCTCGCATTATCGAGCGAACCGGTTTCAAATGCAACCATTCCGCCGAAACCTTTCTGCTGGCGTTTGGCAAGCTCGTGCTGCGGATGCGAGGCGAGTCCCGGATAATACACTTTTTGAATTTTCGGATGTTCGGTCAGAAAATTGGCAACGGCGCGCCCGTTTTTATCGTGCGCTTCCATTCGCACGGCGAGCGTCTTCGTGCCGCGCAAAACGAGAAAAGAATCGAACGGTGAAAGAATCGCGCCGACGCTGTTTTGAATAAAACCGATCCACTCGGCGTCTTTTTCATCGTTCAGTGCCGCGAAACCGCCGACCGAATCCGAATGTCCGTTTAAATACTTGGTCGTCGAATGAACGACAATATCAACGCCGAATTCCATCGGACGCTGTAAGTACGGCGACATATAAGTGTTGTCGCAAACCACTTTCGCGCCGTGCGCGTGCGCGATATCGGAAACCGCCTGCAAATCCGTCACGGTCATAATCGGGTTCGTCGGCGTTTCGACGAAAACCATTTTCGTGTTCGGTTTAAAAGCCTGTTCGAGATTCGAGGCGTCGGAAGTATCAACCAGATCGAATTCAACGCCGTAATTCGACAAAACTTTGCTGAACAAACGAAAAGTTCCGCCGTAAGTGTTGTCGCCTAAAATCACATGCTCGCCCGCTTTGACGAGCTTGAGAACCGCGTCGGTCGCCGACATTCCCGAAGCGAAAGCGAAACCGAAACGCGCGCCTTCGAGCGCCGCAATATTAGTTTCCAGCGCAGCGCGCGTCGGATTCTGCGTTCGCGCGTATTCGTATCCTTTGTGTTTGCCCAAAGCTTCCTGCGCGTAGGTCGAGGTTTGATAAATCGGAACGGTAACTGCGCCGGTCGCGACATCGGGTTCATTTCCCGCGTGAATTGCCGTTGTTGAAAATCCCATAAAGTCAAGGTATCTATTTATTCTTGAAAACTCAAACATTCTAACTCTTTTGGCTGAAATAGACTACCGTAATTGCTGGTTTTTTGCGAAAATAAGGCAAAACAGATGCGGATAGTTCTCACGCGCAACATATTAATAACATATTAATAATGAAAATAAATTGAACTTTTGACGATTCGGCTTGACCTTGTTTTAACAGCAGAGTAAAACTTACAAATCAGTATTTATTCTATTTTCATAACAATAACTTTTCGTAATACGTTAGACGCTTTTAGCTCGCTTTCATTTTAATTTTATGGACATCAATCAACTGGAAGTTTTGTCTGTCGTTGCGCGCGAGCGAAGCTTTTCGCGCGCGGCGGAAGTTTTGAACCGCACGCAGCCGGCGATCAGTCAGGCTGTCCGGCGGCTCGAACAGGAAGTCGGGGAAAAACTTTTTGATCGTTCATCGAAAGACGGAACTCTGACTTTAGCCGGCGAAATTCTGCTCGATTACGCCAAACAGATGCTCAATCTGCGACAGACGGCGCACACGGCGATTCGCGAAATGCGCGATCTGCAGCACGGAAAAATCACGATCAGCGCCAACGAACACACGGTTTTTTACCTTTTGCCGGTGATTGAAAAGTTTCGCCGACTTCACCCGCAAATTAAAATAGAAGTGCAGCGCGGCGTGGCGAGCCGAATTCCGAAAGAGATTATGGCGCGCGAAGCCGAACTCGGCGTTATTTCATTTAAGCCGAACGATCCGTCGGTCGTCGCGATTTCGGTTTTCACCGATGAACTCGCGCTCGTCGTTGCGCCGACGCATTCTCTGGCAAATCGCGAAAGCGTTTCGGTTAAAGAACTCGGCGAAGAAAATTTCATTGCGCACAACGCGCCTTCGCCGTATCGCGATAAAGTAATCGAAACTTTTGAAAAACACCGCACGCGCCTTAATATTTCGGTCGAATTGCCGTCGCTCGAAGCGATTAAAAAACTGGTCGAAAAAGGCGTCGGTGTCGCGCTTGTGCCGAAATTAACAGCGCAGAACGAAATTGACAGCGGAAAATTAAAAACTCTGTCGGTCAACGAAATGAAACTTGAAAGGAAATTGAATATCATCTACCGGCGCAATTCGGTTTTGTCGCACGCCGCCAAAATATTTCTTAAATTGGCGAAGGAAGCGGGGCAATAACATAACGGAAAAAATCGGCGCCGAGTGCAAATCCGAAAAAATTGTCGTAGATAGTGCTATCTATTTGTTAGAAAACTAGGTTAGAATAAGTGCCAAGTTTGCTTTTCAAAACTTGTCGTCTTTTAGTTCTCGAAACGCGCGAGGAAAATATGACCGAAAAAGATTTTGCAGAAGCCCTTTCCCCTTCGGAAAGAAGAAAATCAGACCGCAAAAAACTAATCATTGACGTAAAATTTGAAGGCGGAGACGCGACCGGAATTGCCAATACGCGCGATATCGGCGTCGGCGGACTTTATATGACGACGAGCGCGCCGCTCGCGATGGGAACGCCGATTTTTATGAAAATGAGCGTCGGCGAACGTGAGATTTCCTTTAGCGGAATCGTCGCTTATACCGATCCGGGACAAGGCGTCGGCGTGCGTTTTCAGGATATTTCAAAAGAAGATGAATCTTTTTTGAGAAAAGAATTGGAGCTGGAATAAAAAAGTTTTAGGTTTCCAGCTTTCAGGTTTCAAGCGGTCGCCAAAAACTCGAAACTTGAAACCCGAAACCTGAGACCCGAAACTTTAATAAATATGTTTGAGCAATTTACTCTCGGCATCGAAGAAGAATTTCAAATCGTTGACCCGCACACGCGCGAGCTGAAATCGCACGTTTCGGAGATTTTGGAAGAAGGCAAATTGCTGCTCGGCGAGAAGATCAAGCCCGAAATGATCCAATCAATGATCGAAGTCGGCACGGGCGTTTGTCACAACATTCAGGAAGCGCGCGAAGACATCACGAAATTGCGGTGCATTATTTCGAGTTTGGCGCGCAAAAAAGGAATGGAAATCGCCGCCGCCTCGACGCATCCGTTTTCCAAATGGTCTGAGCAAACGATTTACGAGCACGACCGGTACAAACTCCTCGTTGACGAACTGCAAATGGTCGCGCGCTCGCTGCTGATTTTCGGCGTTCACGTTCACGTCGGCATCGCCGACAAAGACCGCCAGATTCACATTATGAACGCCGCGCGTTATTTTCTGCCGCACGTTCTGGCGATGACGACTTCTTCGCCATTCTGGCTCGGTTTTAATACCGGCTTAAAATCTTACCGCTCGGAAGTTTTCAAAAAATTCCCGCGCACCGACATTCCCGATCATTTCGAGTCCGATCAGCAGTTTCAAAGTTATGTTGATCTGCTCGTCAAAATGAACTGCATTCAGGACGCAACGAAAATTTGGTGGGACGTGCGCCCGCATCCGAAATTTCCGACGCTTGAGTTTCGCATTTGCGACATTCCGACGCGCGTTGACGACACCATCGCCGTTGCCGCTCTGTTTCAAGCGATTGTCGCCAAACTGCACAGTTTGATTGACCGAAACCTTGGATTCAGACTTTATCATCGCCGCTTGATTCAGGAAAACAAATGGCGCGCCGTGCGCTACGGTCTCGACGGCAAATTGCTCGATCTCGGCAAGCAGAAAGAAGTTCCGGTTAAGGATTTGATTCGCGAACTGCTTGAATTTATTGACGACGTGGTTGACGATTTGGGTTCGCGCAAAGAAATCGAACATATTCACACGATTTTGGAACGCGGAACGAGCGCCGATGAACAACTCAAAGTTTATTACGAAAACGGCGAACGCTTTGAGCCGGTCGTTGATATGCTGATCAAAAACACGCTCGAAAACGTGCCGGATGTTTGTTTCGATTAAATTTAAGTTTCAAATAAACACTTAAAAATCAGCAGTTTCCAGAAAAAAAGAAGGCGAAGTGAGAAAAATTTTCACTTCGCCTTCTTTTTTATATTTTGTTGTTAAAACGGTAAAAACGTTTATTGACACAGTTGATACATTAGTGCTATAAACCTAAATGGGTTTAACCCAATTCCGACGAAAAACACGCCGCCGTCAATTCCAGAAGTTTCGGATCAGGAACAAGCAATGCAAACAAAAACATTCAACCACCAAAGTGGTATTTCTCTTATTGAAATTACGATAGTTCTGGTGATCGTCGCCGTTCTAACGACTTTTGCCGTAATGCAGCTTGGCAGTTCGAAAACTTATTTTACCCGGCAAAATTACGCGCGCGAATTCAAGGTCAGTTTAGAGCGCGCTCGTTTCGATTCGGTTAAAAGACGTGCCGAAGATTTTGATGACTTGTCGCGCGTCACAATTGAAAGCTCTACTTCTTTCAGCGTTTGGACTGATACGAATCAGAACGGCAAATTGGAAACTACGGAAAAACGACTCGTTACGCTCGGCGGTCCGATGGGAATTAAAATTGTCGGACAAAATCTGATTTTTCCAATTTCTATTAGATTTAACCGGCGCGGTCAGGTAATCGTTGTTGATGGAACTCCGAAAGAAATTCCGGCTAGTTTTACGGTTTGCAGCAACAACTGCACATTCGAAACGGCAAATGCTTCAAATTCCAATAAAATTTTCGTTTCTCCGACCGGAACGGTTTCGATGACAAACGGCGATTCAACTCTGCCGACGTTTGTTAATCCGAATGTAACCGCCGTCAATTCAGATTCGGGAGTAAATCCGTGGGTTGGAATGCCGCAGGAAAATACGAATACCGCAACGAACACAACGACAAACACCGCGACGAACACCGCAACAAACACCGCGACAAACACTGCAACACCGACGCCGACCTCAACGACGACTCCGATACCGACGGCAACACCAACGCCGACGCCGACGCCGACGGCAACACCGGTCGGTAGTCCGACGCCGCGCTATTGTAATTCAGGCGAAAGACCCGGTTCAACCGGCTGTCATTGCAAATTGCCGATGACGACCTATAGCAACGGCAAGTGTATGTAGGCGAAATTTTCGTTCGGTCAACCTTCGGAATTATGAAATATCTAAATATTTTAAGAAAAAAAATCGCGCTGAAAATGATTTTTAATTGTTCGGCAGCGATAAAAAAAGGAAGCGAAAAACAAGCGGGTTTTTCGCTTGTCGAAGTGATTATCGCGCTGTTGATTCTGCTCGTCGTTTTGCTCGGAGTTTTTGCCACATTCGTTTATGCGATTAATTACAACTCGGGAAATAACGCGCGTTCGCAGGGTTTAACCGTTTTGCAGAAACAGGCTGAACGTATGAGAAGCGCGAAATACACGCCCACATTTACAGACCCGGATTTAGCCGGCGGAGTAAAGGCTGCGGTGCCCGCCAATACGCTGGACGGCAACCAATTTAAGATTGACGTTACGGTTGACGATGATCCGTTTACCGACGGCGTGCAGATCAATAATTCAACGACGATGAAAGAAGTATTGATAAAAGTAACTTTAGCCAGCCCGACTCCGGGTTGGCAGACGGCGGTTCCGACAACAATCGTGATGCGCCGGGTGCGAGCGAACTAGATTAAATGCTGGGGATTATGAAACAAACGAGAAACACAAAAAACGCCGGATTTTCAATTATCGAATTGCTGCTGGCGATGACGATAATGCTGGTTCTGCTCGGTCTCGTCTCGGGAATTTTCGCGCGCGCGCTCAGCACGCGCGAACGAGAAAGCAGCCGCACCGATGCGCTGACTTCTTCGCAGGCGGCACTTAACGTTATTTCTCGCGAAGTCGCCAATTCCGGCTACGGTTTGAGCGAAGAAGGCGAAGACGAATCTGCCAGCAACGGTTTAGTGATCGCCGACTGCACGAATAAAAGACTGCATCTGCGCGCTAATGTCGATAACGATAATTTAACGACGACCGAACCGGGCGAAGACGTTACTTATTTTCATGACGCGGCGACGCAGTCAATCGTGCGTTACGACCCGAACGACATTCCGAAAATATCCGGCGTCGTTAACCGCGTCAGCGAAGTTACGTTTCAATATTTCGATTATGTCGGCAGTAGTTCGACGCCATCCGATGCGAAAAACGTGCCGACCAAAGATACGGGGCGAGTGCAGATTAATGTGACGGTTTCGCTCGGCGACGTTGCCGGACAAGCCAAAAACCAAAAAGTGACGTTTGTCTCCGAAATAACTTTGCGCAATTCCAAATATATGCTGAATCAGTATTAATTTATTTATCAAACGGGACGGTTTTTTTTATGAAAAAAAGCGATATGGAAACGATGAAAACCAGAAAAAATGAAGAAGGCGCGGCGATGGTGATGGTTATTCTCATCTCCTTTTTGCTGCTTGTCGCCTGCGTCGGAGTTTTGCTGGAAAGTTCGCTGAATTCGGCAAACGTTACGGATGCGGTTGCCGAACAGCAAGCGTATTACGCGGCGGAAAGCGGAATTCAATCGGCGCTGAACGTTTTACGCGGCAACACAACGCCGCTCGTCGCTTCGGCGGAAACTTCGCCGGATTACTGGGCGAACAGTTTCAATCCGCTGAATTTGATTGAAACCAGAGCGAGCGCGCAAGCATCTCCGTCGCCGACGCCGGATAGAATTGATTTTCGCAAAGCGGTTTCAACCGCTGCATCAAATTACGCGAACGATCCGAGCGGCAAACCGCGTCTTTCGCGCTGGCTGAAATACAACTACACTTCTACCGGCAGCAGCTTTCCTGATCGCATCAAAGTCGGCAGCGGAAACGAAAGCGCGTTTAACCTTGATATTACCGATCCCGACAAAACGGGCGATATTATCTCGTTTAAGACCAAAGGCGGAATTTACGATCCGTCAACGACCAGTCCGGGCTGGAAATCTTCCATCATCGTCGGCGGCGCAACGATCAGTTATGTTCCGACGATAAAAAATAATTTAGATGTGACATCCGGCTCAAAAGATACTGATTTCGGTAGCTTTACCGTTGTTGGATCCGGAACGCTCGCTGAAGACGTTCGTTTTCAGATTGTTGTGGATATGACCGCGCCTTATACGACATCGCGAGTCATCAGCGGCTGGATTTTGAAAGGTACGATCAGTTCGGCGACGCAAACCGTCGTGGAGTTCAGCTCGCCGGCTTCCGTCATTATGGGAAGCACTTTCAGTATCAAAGATTTAGACAATTTCAACAAAATGACTTTCGCCGGATCAAAAGTCATCAACGGAAACGTGACGCAGAGCGAGCCGACAAGATTGGTTATCAAATCAACCGGCTACGGACCGCGCGGCGCGAAAAAACAACTGGCAACCGTCGTGCAGAAAAATTTCTTCAACGGAATGACCGCGCCCGCAACATTAACGCTCGTCGGTCCGCCGTCATCATCGAACGGCAGTTTCGCATTCTCCGCCGGGTCGTCGCAGAACGTTACGTATTCCGGCGACGACATCGCTTCCAATGTGTTGATTCCGTCAATCGGCACGACCAACGACGCTAATTTAGACTCCGTTTTTGCTAATCTCGGCGGAAGAAGCCGAAAAGCCGACATTATTGGTTACCCGTCGAACGTTAATCCGGAGATGCCTTTCTGGTTACAGTCAACGCAAAATCTGAATGCCACAATCGAGGCGCTGAAAACAGTGGCGAAATCATCCGGTCGCTATTATTCAACCGGACAATCGCCGTCAAATTTCGGTAACAGCGCCAATGCCACCGGCATCACGTTTGTTGACGGAAACGTTAGTTACAGCGGCAGCGGCGGCGGAATTTTGGTCGTAACCGGAAAACTCACTCTGCACGGCGGATTCGATTTTAACGGCTTAATCATTGTCACCGGCGGAGAAGGAGTTCAGCGCAGCGGCGGCGGCAACGGACTTTTACAGGGCAATACCGTCATCGCGCCGTATAATCCGAGCAATTTGAACGCCGGATTTATGGCTCCGAAATACGACATTTCAGGCGGCGGTAATTCAACGATTCGTTATAATTCCAGCAGTTTGGCAAACGGGATGACGGCTGTCAGCAACTTTATTCTCGGAGTCGCCGAAAAATAAATCGGCATAATCAAAACAGCGAGTAAAGAATTGTAAAACTCTTTTTTTGCAATTCTTTACTCTTTTTTCGCGGCTCTTTTCCAAATATTTTTTCTCAAAATTCGGTAAGTTACTTTTGCAAAACGATGAAACTAAAACTGTTTTTTTTGCTGACTGCGATTTTTATTTTGTCTTCCGCCTGCGTTTCCGGCAACGCCGCCTCTGAAAATGAGAGCGAAGTCGTTTTTAACGACGGCTACAAAGCGAGCGCTGAAACCGGCGGCGAAATTGTTATTGATGATCGCGCGCTGCAAACTGTCAACGGACAAATTTTGACGACAACCGAAAGCTCTGAGGAAATTGTTCAAACTCTTGAAGATAATTCGCAGGTTACCGTGCGGTATGACGGTTACGGCAACAAAACCGAAACGAGAAATTTTACAAATCATCCGCGAGTCACAACTTTGCTGATCAGAACCGGCGCGAACGGTGAAAAACAAATTTACGTTTACGGATACGGCAAAGATGTGAAAAGTCTGCCGGGCGAAATGACTGATCGAGCTTTGAGCGCGTCTGCCGACGAAATTGCTAATGCCGCCGGGCTTTACGAAACGCGCTCGAATGAGGAGCTCACGAATTTCAGAAAATCGTCTAAACCGCTTCAGCCGTTGCCGAGCAGCAATTTTCCGATTCAAATGTCGCCGCAGATAACCGTTCAATCTCAGCCGCAATTGACCGAAACCGTTCCTGCCGCCGCGCCTGAAACGGCAAAATCTGCTGATGAAGAAACAAAAGCTCCTGTCGCCGAAACGCAGGAGCCGCCGGAGAATCAATAAAATCTGAAATTAGCGTCCTTTTTTCGTCAAAGCGAGCTTTAAGAAATTCTCAAATAAAATTCGTCCGTCGCGCGATTCGTTCGGATGCTGCCAGCGCGTCGGATTTTTTGACCAGTCTTCAAACGATTTTTCGAGGTGAAACTGCACGGCGTAAATCATTTGTCCGTCGGAGTTTTTCACCATCATCTGATTTTTGCACAGGTAAGATGTCGCAAGCAGTTTGAAACCGGCGGGAACGCCTTCGACCTGCAAACCGTGATTTTGCCAGACACGCAAAATGTCGTCCTGCACGGTATATTCCTGCCAGATTCCGCTTTCCTGATTGGCGATTCCGGCGAAAATCGGATCGGCGTCTTCGATGATTTTGATAAAGCGGTATTGATATTCAACGACGCGGTCGCTGCGTTTTTCCGCCGGATTCTGCAAATCGAGCGTTTTCAGTTCCGCGCCGAAACTCATTCCGACAAGCTGGTGCGCTCCGCAAATGGCGAGCACGGGAATTTTCGTTTTTCTGATGAATTCGCCGAATTTTGCCAAATGATTTTGATTGTAATAATCGAAATCCGACAGCGTTCCGCTCATCACAATCGCGTCCGGATTAAAACTTTTCGCGGCTTCGGCGATTTCCGACAAATGAACGGTCAGAGTTTTCGGTTGCTGCACAAGCCGAATGACGTTTTTGGCGATATTGTCGCACGCCATTCCCGAAATTTTGCGCTCGAACCGCAGTTTTGATTCGGCGGTGCCGTTCCATTCCGATTTTGCCAGTTCCGACAAATCCGATTCGTAGCGCAAAAGATCATTGACGATTAAAACTTTCGCGTGCTCGATCCGTTTTTCAATCGGTTCGTAACGGCAAAAATTCTGATTATTGTACGGAAACGGCAAATTTTGCGCTTCCTGCATTTCTCTACTTATTCCTGCGTCTAACATAATAATTAATTAACGGCGCGACTTTTAGCGCGTCGGCGTTCATTATATCTTAACACTTTTGAAAGATGTAACTCTCGCCGCCGAAAATTATGATGATTCTGCCGCCTCGCCTTTTGTCTTTGATTTAATTTTCGCGCTGTTTTGTGCTCTGGCGAAATTCCGGCATTAATGAACCGGCGCCCGTTTCGTCTATCTCGTGGCGCATTTCGCGAATAAGAATCGAGCGCAGACGACCGCGCGCCGAAGCGGTTTTATCCTGCGATTTTTCCTCGAATAATAAAATGGTTTTGTGCCACGAAACTTCGATTTCGTCGGCGAGCGTTGATATTTTTGTAATGTCGTAGGGAATGGCGACGGCTTGACAACCAATGCGGGCGAAAACTTGCAGGTAACGGGCGGTTGATAAATCGGGACAGGAAAAACGGTAATTGCCGACTTTCAGCTCGATGCCGAGCAGCGTGTGAAAAATCTCGGCGCGGTTTTCCTGCTGCGGAACATTAATATGATACGAACGCGTTCGCTGCGTGCGGATTTTGGCGCGATAGATGTGCGGAATCCATTGCTCGCCCAGACTTTCCCGAATTTCTGCTGCAATATCCATATCAAAAAAGTTTCGGGTTTCAAATTCCAGATTTCAAGCCAAACGCTTGAACAGCCGGTAATTTGAAACCCGAAACCGGAAATATACAATTTTTCACGGTCTGCTTTCCGCCGTCAGCGCCGGAGCAATTGATGGTTTCGAGAATTTTTCGATAATGCCGTCGCTGAAAATTCCGAAATACAGAACGCCAACTACGGTGATGACGAGCACGGCGGCAAGTGCAGTCGGAATGCGCGGCGCAATCCAATCGGTTGTTCGCTCGCGGAAAAACATCACGACGATCAGGCGCAGATAGTAATAAGCGGAAATCGCCGTATTAACGACCGCAACGATCACCATAATCGTCAGCAGCAGATTTCCCGCTTCGAGCGCCGGACGGACAACCAAAACTTTGCCCATACATCCGGCGGTCAAAGGCAAACCGAGCCGCGAAAGCATAAACAGCGAAAGCGTGAACGCCAGAACGGGCGTGCGAAAACCGATGCCGTTATAATCCTGAAAATCGGTGCGGCGATCATTTTTCTGTCCGAGCAGCGTGACAATCGCAAATGCGCCGAGATTGGTGACCGCGTAAGTCAGCATGTAAAACGCGACGGCGGCGATTGCTTCGTCGCGTTTGGCAGTCGTTTCCGCCATTCCCGCGCCGATAAATCCGACGAGCGCGTAACCGGCGTGCGCAATCGAAGAATATGCGAGCATTCTTTTCACGTTGTCCTGCATAATCGCGGCGATATTGCCGACGATCATCGTCAGCATCGCCATTACCGATAATGCCGTGATCCACGATTCGTGCAGATAAGCCGAAGCCTGAACGCCCGCAATCAGCGGAAATCCGAGCACGAACACGCGCAGAAAAGATGCGAACGCCGCCGATTTTGAACCGACCGCCATAAAAGCGGTGACCGGCGTCGGCGCGCCTTCGTAAACGTCCGGCGTCCAAACGTGAAAGGGAACCGTCGCGACTTTGAAACCGAATCCGACGATCAGCATCGCGCCGCCGACGAGCAAAAGCGCCGGAAAATTCGGATTAGCGATTCTGAGCGCGATTTCGGTGACGTTCGTCGAGCCGGTCGCGCCGTAAATCAAAGCCATTCCGTACAGCAGAAAAGCCGATGCGAACGATCCGAGAATAAAATATTTCATCGCCGATTCGTTCGATTTCAAATCAGCGCGGCGCAGCCCAGCCATCACGTAAGTCGCAATCGAAAGCGTTTCGAGTCCGAGAAACATCACGACCAAATCGTTTCCCGACGCCATAAACATCATTCCGAACGTCGCGAACAGCAAAAGCGCGTGATATTCGCCGACCGGAACGTTTTCGCGTTCCGTCCACACGGTCGAAATCAAAATCGTAATCGCCGAAACGAAAAGAAAAACGAGTGAGAAGCTAAGACGTAAACCGTCGTTCGCCACCATTCCGTTCCACGCAGTGGCGGGCGCATCGCCCGACATTGTTACCAGCACAAAAGCGGAAATCGCCAATCCGAGCAGGGAAATCGTTCCCGTTACGCTGCGCTGTTTCGGCACGAAACTGTCGTAAAGCATCACGATAATGCCGGTGAGCGCGACGATCATTTCCGGTAAAACGATCTGGAGATTGACGTTCGGATTCGTTAAATTCTGCAATAAAATCGTATTCATTTTATTCTTCTAAATATTTTCTGCTTTGACGCTGCTATTTCGATTAATGCGCGGGCGGCAGACTGTTTGCTTCTTTTTTCGGGCTGACTTCCGCGTGTTCAATGGTGCCGCCGGCTTGTCTGGTCAAACGCTCTTCAATCGCGACGACCGCTTCGCGCGAACGATTGAGAAACGGCGCGGGATAAACGCCCATGAAAACCATCAGAAAAACGAGCGGCGCGATCAACCCAATTTCGCGCCACGATAAATCGGTCAGACGCTTATTTTTCGGATTGGTTAATTTGCCGAAAAACACTCTTTGCACCATCCACAAAAGATAAACGGCGGCGAAAATCACGCCGGTTCCGGCAAACATCGTCGCAATCCACGGATGCGGAATCGCTTCGGAAGTCCACATTCCGACCATCGTCAAAAATTCGCCGACAAAACCATTCAAAAACGGCAAACCGATGGATGACATCGTGGTCAGCACGAAAATCGTCGTGTAAACGGGCATCACGCTGGCGAGTCCGCCGTATTCAGTGATCGCGCGCGTGTGGCGACGCTCGTAAATAAAGCCGACGAGTAAAAACAATGCGCCTGTCGAAATTCCGTGATTGAGCATTTGGTAAAGCGCGCCCTGCATTCCCATTTCGGTAAACGAGAACATTCCGAGCATCACGAAACCCATGTGCGCGACCGACGAATAAGCGACGAGGCGTTTGATGTCCGGCTGCACCATCGCGACGAGTGCGCCGTAAATAATGCCGACAATCGCCAGAATAATAAAAATCCACGCGAGTTCGCGCGACGCTTCGGGAAAGAGCGCGAAATTAAAGCGCATCAAACCGTATGTTCCCATTTTCAGCAGAACGGCGGCGAGAATGACCGAACCGGCAGTCGGCGCTTCGGTGTGCGCGTCCGGCAGCCAGGTGTGAAACGGAAAAAGCGGAACTTTGATTGAAAACGCGAGCGCAAAGGCGAGAAACAAAATTATTCCGGTTTCGCGCGGAATCGGCAGCGCTCCGGATTTCAGCGAATTGAGTAAAGTAACGTAATCAAACGTTCCGACGCCGGTCGCGCTGGCGTGCAAGTAATATAAACCGATGATCGCGACGAGCATCAGCAAACTTCCTAAAGCCGTGTAAATAAAGAATTTAACTGCCGCGTAAATGCGATTTTCGCCGCCCCAGATGCCGATCAAAAAGAACATCGGAACGAGCGACGCTTCAAAAAATAAATAAAAGACGAGCAGATCAAGCGAGCAGAAAACGCCGATCATCGCCGATTCGAGCAGCAGCAGAAAAGCGTAAAACGCCGCGTGTCGTTTCTCGACCGCGTGCCACGTTGAGAGAATCGCAATCGGCATAATAAACGTCGTCAAAACGACGAGCCACAACGATAAACCGTCAACGCCGACGTGATAATTCGTGTTGATTGCCCGAATCCACGGCACGTTTTTTTCAAAGAAAAATCCGCTCGCCGATGCTCCGCCTTTTTCAAGAACCAGAAACAGCGACAACACGAAATTGAGCAGCGCCCAGAAAAGCGTGACCCATTTCAAATGCGCGTCCTGTTTCCAGAACATTTGATGCCCGATAACCGAAATCGCGCCGAGAACGGGCAGCAAAATTAAAATTGTTAAAAGATTTTCTGCGATGAAATCCATATATTTAATTCAAAATTCAAAATTCAAAATTGAACAATGCTCGCTCCGATTTTGAATCTTGAATTTCAAACTTCAAAAGTTAGCCAATCAACCTGAATCCGTAATAAATAAAGTAGCCGATGACGATCAGCGCGCCGAACAGAATAATCGCGGCGTAACTGCGCACGAAACCGACTTGCAGACCGCGCGCGATGTTGCCGAGCGCCGCTACGAAATGTCCCGCGCCGTTAACGATGCCGTCAATCACGCCGACATCAAAGCCTTTCCATAATGCGTTGCGCGATAGATTCGTTAACGGATTCACAACGTAACCGTTATAAAATTCGTCAATGCGCCACTTGTCTTCCAAAATCTGCGGCATTCGCTTGAGCGGATTTTTCCGGTAAATAAACCATCCGGCAGCAATGCCGAGCGCGGCGAGAATGACCGACAAACCGGCGAGTAATCTTTCTTTGAGAACAACTTCGGGCGAATGCGTATCGTGGCTTTCCGCGCTTGCCTCCGCGCTCGTCGAATGAGCGGCAGGCGACGTTGAATGCGCTTCGGCTTTCGTTTCACCGTGTCCAGCGGCGTCTGTTTTGCCGTGCGCGGTTGGAACTTTGGCAATAATCGGTTCGAGCGTGTGTTCAAAAGCGTTGATTTCGCCAGCGCCAACCAACGAACTCAAAGCATAAGGAACGCCGATCAATCCGCCGAAAGTCGAAAGAAACGCCAAAACGATTAGCGGAACGGTCATTACCCAAGGCGATTCATGCGGCTTGAAATCAGGCGCGAGCGCGTGATGATGTTCGTCTTCATCGTCGTGATCGTCGTGCGCCAAGCC
>SXVE01000033.1 GCA_005790265.1 Acidobacteriota bacterium
GATTTCAATTTCTCTCCGACCGCAAATGCTTGTTCAGGGTTGTTGGCTTCAACGAACAGCTTTATCAGCTTGTGATACGCCGCCGATTTATCCTGCATGAAATAGACTTTTTCCGGTTCTCGTCCGGCTACGCGGCGGCTTAATTTTTCCGTGATTTCGATTGCCGTCTGGAACCATTTTTCCGCGGTCGGGGGCGAATCTGGCAAGTAGGTTTCGCCTAAATTAGTCGCGCACAAATAACGCAGATTTTCGATTTTCTGTGCGCTCGCCCACTCGTAACATTCGCTCGCACTGGTGCGCGCCTTCACCGTTTCACCCGTCTGAATTTGATTTGCTGACAATCGCCATAAAATCTCGGCGCGGCGCACGGAATCTGCGGATGCTTGACCGAGAGCTTTTTGTAACGATTCCGCGGCTTGTTTATATTCATCGCGAACTTGGAAAAGCGAAGCCAGTCCTTGCAGGCTCATCGTTTCCAAATCCTCGAATTTGTTTTTGACGGCTAAATCTCGGACTCGCTCGAAATAAATCTGTGCCTGCTTATAATCACCGATTCCGCGGTGAGCGACGGCTAAATTTTGCTGCGTCATCGCAAAATTGAACAAGTCTTTTTCTCGTTGCCAAATATCAGCGGATTTTTCTAAGTATCCAATGGCTTGCCGGTGCGAGCGCTGCTCGTTAAGTAAATGCCCGAAGTCGTTTAAGATGCCGCCCCGTGAATAATTGTCCTGCGGAGAATCGGTAAGTTCCGCCAGGGCGGAATTAAGATTAGAAATTGCCTCTGAATATAAACCTGTTTTTAATTGGACAAAAGCTACACCGGCTAGCAAATCTGCTTTTAACCTGCCAGACTCGCCGCCCGAGTTTTGCGCTGTTTCGTTCGTCGCATTGAGAATCGTTAAGCCCTCCTGGTAGAGGATGAGCGCGGATTGATATGCCCCAGCTTCGACTTCCAGAGTCGCACGAATTTTCTTTAACCTAGCTCCAAACCAGCCTACTAATTTTCGTTGTTTTTCGCCGAGAGAGAGATAATGATCTTCTGCGAGTTTAGCGTAATCAAGGGCTTGTAAAGCATTTCCTAAATAGAACTCAATCTCCGCTCCAATTAATAAATTTTCCGCGCGGACTTGAGCGTCAGTTGATGACTTGGATTCCAAACAACGCTTTATCAATTGAGAAGCTTCTTCATAATTATCCTTTCCCGCGGCTGTCCGAGCCGCTAAGCAGGAAGAATCCTCTCCAGATCTAACAAATCCTTGCCCTGCAACATAAGTCCAGGAAAAAATAAACAGCAAAATTAAAATTACCGTTCTTCGTCCAATCAATTTAACCGATTTAGATTTGTAAAGAGGTTTCACTAACACGATTCAATAATTTGACCGGCATCGAGCATAAATTTGAGTCAATTAAATTATTTGCGCTAGCCGGTCATCTGCTTCTTCTAATTTCAGAGCAACGCAGCGCTTTCTATGCGAGGCTTATGCTTCGGCTGCCATCGCTGCATTGGGTGACGACGACCGTAGCAATTAATATATTGTAAGATGTCGAGGTGCAGGTTACGCGCGGAGCAGAACGGGTGCGCCCGCCTTCCTGCGGGTCGTCTTGTCCGTCCCAAGCAAAAGCCGTGAGCGGCGCCAAGGTTCCTGCTGCAAGGCACAGAACCAGTAATGAACGAATGATTGATTTGCGAATTTTCGATTGATTTTTCATTTTTGTTTCTTTTCCTTCCTGTATTTTTTATTTTTTTTGTTTTGTTTATTTGTTTGTTTCGCCGCGCCGAAGAACGTATTTTTCAAAAAAAACGGTTTCGAGCAGCGAATGGTAAAAGCTACGAACTCCGCCGAAGCCGTGTTTGTCGGATTTGCCGAAAACCGTCCATAGCGAAGTCTGCGGCGATTGTTTTTCGACGGCGGCAATTAATTGTCTTGCTTCGCTCGCCGGAACTTGCGTGTCCAATTCGCCGTGCGCCAGCAGAATCGGAACCTTTAAATTGCTCGCCATACTGGGTACGGCAATCTTTTCTAAAGCCTGTTTGACTTGCGGATTCGTTTCGTCGCCGAATTCCGTTCGGCTTGTCGAAACGCGCCAAGCCGGATCGTTCGCCTGCAAAGTGGCGAGATTCGTCGGCGCGGCTTGCGCGGAAACGGCAGCGATGCGGTCGGGAAAACGCGCCGCGGCGAGCAGCGCGAGATAACCGCCGTAGGAAAATCCGCGCACCATTATGCGGCTCGAATCAAGATTCGATTGGCTTTTTACCCAATCGAGAAGCCCGGCAACGTCATTTAATTGATTCGCGCGAAGTTCACCGTTATCGCCGAGCGAAAACGATTTTCCCGCGCCGCGCGAGCCGCGCACGTTCGGATAAATGACGACCGTATCGAGTTCGTTTAGATAATAAAGGTCGTTGTAATTGAGAATCGGGCGCGATTGTTCCGACGGTCCGCCGTGAAACTCGATGATGACAGCGCGCGGCGTTGCCGCCGATTTTTTCGATTTGAACATCCATCCGCCGATTGTTTTTCCGTCCGGTTTCGACTGCCATTCGATTCTTTCAGCGAGCGGCAAATTTTCGTCCGGTTTGTCCGTGTTCGGCTCGTGCGCCCAGCGCGTAATTTGCAAAGAAGAATCCGCCGCGACCGTGTAAATGCTCGACGCTTCGCTCGCGTAATCGAGATTAAAAGCGACTTGTTTGGAATCGGGCGACCATTCGAGATTCGTGATAACGCCCGGATTGAGTTTAGAAACTTCAGAAAGTTTCTGCGTCTTCAAATCGTAAAAACCTAGACGCGATAAGCCTTTGTCGTTAAAGACCAAGGCTGCTTTCGATTCGTCCGGCGAAATACGAGCCGTTTCGATGTCCGCCGCTTCGTTTTTATAAACTGTCGACCATTCTTTCGTGGAGAGATTTATTCGCTCGAAACTTAAAAATTCGCCGGCGCGATTGCTCGTCAAATAAACGTATTTGCCGTCGGCGCTGAACTGCACTTCGTCAATCCCGAAAACGTCTTTCTCGGATTTATTGAGCAGCGTTTTCTTTCCTGTCTGCGGCTCAACGAGCCAAAGTCTGGTCATATCGGCGAGATTGACGTATTCTTCGACGGCGACGTATTTATCATCTTTCGACCACGCGACCGCCTGCACCATATACGGCGATGAAAATACCGTCTTTTTCTCTTCCGGCTTGAAAGGATTTTGCCAAACAATGTCCATTCCTTTCGTTCCGGGCGCAGAAAAACTATAAGCGACGAATTTCCCGGACGGCGACCAAATCGGCTGAACGGCGCGCGTTCCAACTTCGGTTAAAGCCGCGCTTTGTTTGCTCTCGGTGTTCCAAACGAACATTCGATAGTTTAATTTGCCGTCGGTGTCTTGATTATAAAGATAATTTTTGCGGTCTGGCGCCGGATAGATGTCGTATGCCGGTTGCGGAAACGTCAGTAGGGAAGTCGGTTGCCCTTCGGGTTGCGCGTAAGTCAGCAGAGAGGCGGTTTTGCCGTATTCTTTGACGATGAATTTTTTATCGTCGAGCCAGCCTTCGACCGGCAACGCCTGATAATAATTGTTGTATTTTTCCGACGTCTTCACCAGCGACATCGGGACTGCCGAAACGCCGCGCAATTCAAGTTCCACCGGTGCGGGAAATATTCCGCCGCCCGTTTGCGCGGAAAGCTGGGCAGTCAAACCGGCGAAAAAAAACGCCAGGCAAAGAATCGGTTTGATAAAAGCTCGCATCATAATCTTTCGCTCCGCCGCCTGCCCTCTTAAAAACCAGAACGACAGATGCAGAAATCGCACGACGACCCGTAAAAAGTCATCCTACAAAAGTTAATATTTAATTTGCGTAAGTATTTAGACCCGGTAAAATTACGGAGCTAAAATGCTACTCCCATTTTCAACGAATGGTTGTGAAAATAGAGACGAGATTGAATACCTTCATCTTCCTAAAATTGACGAATATTCGTCAAGCGGAGCAGACTGAAATTTTAATTTTTATTTACGCTCGGAAAACAAAGTTTCTGCTGCGTCTCATATTTTATAAAAAACACTTGAGCAAAAAGCGTTCCAAAGGTAATAATTTAATGCGTATCCTCGCTTGTAGTGTTTTCTGCAGCGTCAACCCGGCAAGCATAGCAATTTTAAATTTATAGTTTTCGAGAAAGAGTAAAGTTCCGCTTTTGCGGCGACAGGGTTATTTAATGTAACAGACTTAAAGTTA
>SXVE01000319.1 GCA_005790265.1 Acidobacteriota bacterium
GGACCGTGTTATTACAATGGCAATCTCGTGCGCCGCGACGTGACCGCACGATTACGCCAGGCGATGTCGCCGGCGACATCGCCTGGCGTAATCGTGCGGTCACGTCGCGGCGCACGAGATTGCCATTGTAATAACACGGTCCTTCGGTCGTCTGGCAGACCAGAACGCACGAATCGGTTCCGGCGAAATTCAGCGCGCCCTCGGTCAGATCGTTAAACGCGCCGCTTTCGGTCAAATCTTTTAATTGATTCTCAATAACGCGCAATTTATCGAAATATTCCTGCGACGAGCTGCGCGCGTTTTCCTGCAAAGCGCCGATCTGCGTTTTTTGCGCGTCGGACAAATTCAGTTGTGCGAGCAAGCGCTGATGCAAACCGCCCGACGCGAAATCCACCGACGGCGCGCCGAATTCGCCGCGTTTGATGTTCGGGTTTTTGGTTTGTGCAAAAGAAAGCGTCAGCGAGCCGATCAAGACGGCGAGCGCAAACGGAACGAATAACTTTAAAGATTTCTCGGCGACATTTCGCACGAATTAAATTTGTCGCTCGCGCGAATGCAGTTTGCGTTCAGCATTCTCGAAAATCGCGTTGATGAAAACAATCGCGTTTACGTTGAAGACGTGAAAGAAGAAGTCGAGCTGATGTCAAAGCTCGTCAGCGAATTGCTGACTTACTCGAAAGCCGGCATCAAAACGCGCGCGATCAAGCTTGAAAAAATACGACTGCTGCCGATTATTGAAAACGTCTTGAAACGCGAAATCGCCCACGAATCCGTGAAAATCGCGCTGGAAATTGATGAAAACATCGCCGTCGCCGCGCAAGGCGAATTGTTAACCAGAGCGTTCGCCAACGTCGTTCGCAACGCCGTACGCTACGCCGGAAATTTGGGACTAATTTCAATCAAAACCGAAAAAGTTGACGAGCGCGTCGTCGTCAGCATTTCCGACAGCGGAAAAGGCGTGCCGGAAGCGGAAATCGAAAAGTTGTTCGATCCGTTTCACCGCGTCGAAACAGACCGCGCGCGGCAGAGCGGCGGTTCGGGATTGAGATTGGCGATTGTCAAAACCTGCATCGAAGCGTGCGGCGGAACAGTATCGGCGCGCAACTTAAAACCGAGCGAATTTGAAATAATTTTCGATCTGAAAACGGCAAAAGACGCGTAAAAATGCGTGAAAAACGTGCGGAAATTAAAAAAGCCTGCGCTCGAAACAAAAGCGCGGGCTTTTTTTACAAAAAATTTTATAATCGCCGTATTTATTGAACGATATAGCGATTGAGAACCGGAACCAGCGAATCGAAATCGAGCGGCTTATCAATCAAATCGTTGCAGCCAGCCTGAATCGCTTCTTCGTAAAGCGCTTTGCCGAAAGCCGAAACCGCCACAATCGGCGTGTGATTTTTGAATTCGCTGTTGCGGATGGTTTTCGTCGCCGTCAAACCGTCCATCATCGGCATCGCCAAATCCATCAAAATCAAATCCGGCTGCGTTTGCATAAAAACATCAACCGCTTCCGCGCCGTTTTCCGCCTCGATCACCTCAAAGCCGAAATATTCGAGCATAAATTTCAGACACGTTCGAGAGTCTTCGTAATCTTCGGCTATGAGCACTGTTTTCGCCATCTTTTCCACCTCATAAAGTGTCGGAAAATAGAACACCGCACTTGTTTGCTGAAAGGCGGACGCAAATATCAGACCAATTAAATTAAATTAATCGCGTGACAATCGAAAGGACGGCAGTGACGGAGTTTTTCAAATACAATTATGGGAGGAAGTTCGAGGAGTTTTTAATTGACGAGATATCTCGTTAAAACCGGCTTCAGCTTTTCAAAATCAACCGGTTTATCAACCAAATCATTGCATCCGGCTTCAATCGCCTGTTTGTAACATGAACTGCCGAAAGCGGTTACGGCAATAATCGGCATTTGGTCTTTGCCGTTTGATTCTCTGATTATTCGCGTTGCGGTAAAACCATCCATCACCGGCATCGCCAAATCCATCAAAATCAAATCCGGTAATTCGTGTTTAACCGTTTCGACTGCTTCTTGTCCGTTAGCCGCTTCGATTACTTCGTAGCCGTACATCTCAACGACAAATTTCATAAAGCTACGCGCATCGGCGTAGTCTTCAACAATCAAAATTTTCTTCATTAAACCCGCCTTGAATCAAAGTTTTGAACGCTTGCTGCCGAATTTAAGATAGTCGGCACTTTGATAAGTTACAAAAATTAACATTAAAAGTAAATAACTTAGAATATTTGAACAAAATTAATTGTCGCGCATCTTCCGCCGCGCTCTTATTTCTGCGAAAAGATTTTGAATTTAATATTTGTCAATATTTTAAAATTCGCAGAAACGGATAACTTTCAACTTTTTCCGGTTTTGTGCTTATACTCAAAGTCTGATGCTGACACGCAAAACCGCCTTTTTATTGATCGTCCTTTCGCTTTTTTTTGCGGCGGCGGCAGCAACGCGCGCGCAGCTGCGTTTTGAACAGTGGAACGAGGAAAACGGACTGCCGCAGAATTGGATGAAGGGAATTTTGCAGACGCGCGACGGTTTTTTGTGGCTGACGACCGGACAGGGCGCGGCGCGGTTTGACGGCGTGCGGTTTAAGGTTTTCAACCGCTCGAATACGGCGGCGATGGCGAGCGATAGGTTTTCACTGTATGCGATTCACGAAGACCGAGCGGGAAATTTGTGGATGGGAACCGAAGACGGCGGCGTGATCGTCGAGCGCGACGGCGTTTTTTCTTCGATCACTTCGGCGCAGGGTTTGCCGGACGACGGCGTTTTCAGGATTGACGAAGACGCGAACGGCGCGATTTGGATTTACACGGCGAACGGGCTGGCGAAATGGGAAAACGGAAAATTGACGAAAATCGCGCCGATGCCTGATTCTCCTTTTAATAAATTCTTAAACGCGCCGCCGAATTTCGGCGCGGAAGCGAAGTATTTCGGTTTCTGGCGCGCCGATTCCGCCGGTTGGGAACGCTTCGCGCACGGCAAGTGGGAGAGATTTCCGCTGCCGCCGGAAGTGAAGAATACCGCGCAGGCGCAGATCGGAACTTTGATTGAAGATGCAAAAAGGCGCGTTTGGTATAGTCTGCGCGAAAAACCGCAGCAAATTTATCTGGTTGAAAACGGCGTGTTGACGAAACTGCCCGAACTTGCGGCGGCGCGCAGCTTTTTTTACCGAGACAGTCAGGAACGATTCTGGATTCTTGATCGAAATAATAATCTCGCGTTTATCAAAAACGAAAAAATCACGTCGCTCAATATTGCGCCGCCCGGTTTTAAAAGCGTGTTTGAAGACCGCGAAGGAACGATTTGGGCGACGACCGAAAATCGCGGACTTTATCAAATAAAAAAGCGCATCGTGGACGTTTATACGAACCCGAACGGTGCGAATAATATGCAGCCGCTGATGCAGGATCGGGCGGGAAACGTCTGGGTCGGCAGCGGCGGTTTAGCCCGATTCGACAACGGAATTTTCGAGAATTTTTATCACGCCGGACTGTCGCGTTCGCCGACGTTCGAGCGCAACGTGTTGATTTCGCTTTTTGAAGATACAGACGGCTCGTTCTGGCTCGGTGTGCGTGACGGCATCGTGCGGTTTCGGAACGGGATTTTGGAGCGCGACGAAAATTTATCGGCGCAGATTAAAGGCTGGATTCACGCCATTTACCGCGACCGCACAGGCGATTTGTGGTTCGGCAGCGAAGAAGGTTTGTATTGTCTCGACCGCGCCGGAAAACTGACGCGCTACGGCATTGAAAACGGTTTGCCGAGTCCGCACGTTCGCGTGATTCTCGAAGATAAAAACGGAACCGTTTGGTTTGGCACGGTCGGCGGTTTGGCGCGGAAAACTGAGAACGGTTTTGCCGCGCTCGGTGAAGCCGACGGTATTACGCCTGCGCGCATCAGCTCGCTTTACGAAGACGCGCAAGGGTTTTTGTGGATCGGCACTTATGACGGCGTTTTATATCGTTTGAAAACCGAAGCGGGCGCGGCGCGGACGGTTCGCTACGCGACCGAACAGGGTTTGCCGTATGACGCGATTCACAAAATTCTCGAAGACGACGCAGGATTTTTCTGGATCGGCGGTCAGCGCGGCATTTACCGTTACCGCCGTCAGGAACTCGACGAAATCGCCGCCGGTCAACCGATTGTCTTAACCGCCACGCGTCTCGGTAAAGACGACGGATTGCTTTCCGCCTCAATCAACAGTTGGGGACAACCGGCGGGATTTAAGGCGCGCGACGGCAAACTCTGGTTTCCGTCCGAAGATGGAATCGCCGTCATTGACCCGCGCGATTTGCCGTTTAATTCCGCTGCGCCGCCGGTCTTAATCGAAGATTGTTTGATTGACCGCGAATTGGTCGGCTGCGCGCCGAATCTGCAAATCAAACCGAATCAGGAAAATCTGGAAATCAATTATCTCGCGCTGAGTTTTATCAAACCGGAACAGATGCGTTTTAAATACCGGCTCGAAGGTCTGGACGCCGACTGGATCGAAGCCGGAACGCGCCGAACGGCGTATTATTCGCATTTGCCGTCCGGCGATTACACGTTTCGCGTAATCGCCGCCAACAGCGACGGCGTATGGAACGAAACGGGCAAAAGCTTAACGATTTCCGTTTTGCCGCCGTTTTACCGCACGCGCTGGTTTATCGCGGCGTGTCTTTTAATAATCGGCTGCGCGGCGTTTTTAATTTACAAAATTCGCATCAATCAAGTTGAAAAACGACGGCGCGCGCAGGAAGATTTTTCGCGCCGCTTAATTAACGCGCACGAAGCCGAACGCCGCCGCGTCGCCGCCGAATTGCACGATTCAATCGGGCAAACGCTGGCGATGATTAAAAATCGCGCGGTGTTCGGCGCGCAGACAACCGAAAATCTGGCGGCGGCGCACGAACAGTTCGATTCGATTACCGCGCAGACGACGCAGGCAATCGGCGAAGTGCGCGAGATTTCCTACAATCTGCGCCCGTATCTTTTGGAACAGCTCGGTTTAACAAAAGCGGTTAAATCTCTCGTCAAAAAAATCGAAGAAGTGCATCTGTTGGAAATTGAGGCGCGAATTGATGAAGTGGACGATTTATTGTCGAACGAAGCGGAAATGAGCGTTTACCGCATTATTCAGGAAAGTTTGAACAACGTCGCGAAACACGCCGAAACCGATGCGGCGCGGCTGTTAATCCGACGAATCGGCGATTCGATCACGATCATCGTCAGCGACGACGGGCGCGGTTTTGATAAAAACGCCGCGCCGAAAATTGATGCGTCGCGCGGCGGTTTCGGACTTCTGGGCATTACCGAACGCGTCCGAATGCTCGGCGGCACACTCGACATTCAAACGGCAAACGGCGGCGGCACGAAATTAACGATAAAAATCGCTTTGAGCAGCAAATAAAACAACTGAAAAAATCAAAATGGGCAAACAGATAAAGATTGTAATGGCGGACGATCATCCGATTGTGCGGCAGGGATTAAAGCAGATGATCGAAGCGGACAAAGATTTGCTGATTGTTGCCGAAGCGGGCGACGGCGAATCGGCGCTCGCCTTAATCGAACAGCATTTGCCGGACGTTGTCGTTTTGGATGTTGATATGCCGAAAATGGACGGTTTTGCGGTCGCCCGCGAATTGCGCCGCCGCGAAATCAAAGCGGAAATCGTTTTTCTGACGATGCACGGCGAAGCGGAGATTTTTCAAGCCGCGCTCGATCTCGGCGTCAAAGGCTACGTTTTGAAAGACAGCGCGGTCACCGATGTTGTCGCGAGTATCAAAACCGTCGCCGGCAACCAGCCGTTTTTCAGCGCTTCGCTGTCATCGCTTCTCTTAAATCGCCGCCGCCGCGTCGAAGAACTCGAAGCCGAAAATCAAGGATTAAATCAGTTAACGCCGACCGAACGCCGCATTTTAAAGCTGATCGCCGACGAAAAAACCAGCCGCGAAATCGGCGAACGGCTTTATATCAGCCACCGCACGGTTGAAACGCACCGCACGAATATTTCCCGCAAACTCAATCTGCAAGGCTCGCTTGCGCTCGTTAAATTCGCGCTCGCCAACAAATCCGAACTCTAAAATCCACGCGTCAAAAATCAGCTAAATAATAAAAATACGAGTCAATACGTAGATCAATTTACGCGCTGACTCGTATTCTCAGCCGTTATTTTTAAGTTTAATATCTAAATTATTATGAAATCTCCGTCCGCTAAAACGGCGCTGTCGAAAATTTTGATCGTTGACGATCACCAGGAAATGCGCCGGATGACCAAGTTTTTTCTGCGCGATTTGCCGTTTGAATTTGAAGAATGCAAGGACGGCGCCGATGCGCTCGATTGTTACGAGCAAACGCGCCCCGATTGGGTTTTGATGGACTGGGAAATGAAACGAATGGACGGGCTGACGGCGACGCGCCAGATTATCGAAAAATATCCGCACGCGAAGATTTTAATGGTCACGCAGTATGACGACGAACAGTTAAAGGAAGCGGCGCAAAAAGCGGGCGCGAGCGGCTTTGTTCTGAAAGAAAATTTAATGGATTTGCGGCGGCAAATCATTTTGAACGACTTGAGTTATAGCAATTAGTGAAGTTTCAGCGAGCGAAAATATGAAAAACACAACACGAAATCTAACGGGGAAAAACAATTTGACGAAATTTGAAGCGTTAAAGAAATTGACGACTTTCGAGCATTTAAAACTTACACTGAGACAATTTACATCGGCGTTTTTCATCTACGCGCTCGTCGCGCTTCCGCTTTTGACGACCGAATTTGCCGTTCGGCGAGCGCACGCGCAATCGCAGCCGGGCGGAACGACCGGCGTGATCGTGACCAGCGGCACCATAACCATTTCGGGTGATTTGACGATTAACGGAGATTTGAATTTTCCGACCGATCCGCCGCCGCCGGTCACTTATCTCACTTTTGGTAATTCTACTATTCAGTGTTTCGACAGCGCCGCCAACTATAATGAGGATGAAATTGTGCAGAAATGTCTGCTCGGCGGCGGCGCGATTGAAACGGCGATTAAAAATCAGGCGCTCGAAGACGTTTTGAAAACTTACGGTTTGCCCGACACGGCGGCGGAACGCCTTCGCGTCAAGCGTTACGCGCGCGCCGAATATCGCGCGGCTTTGTTTACGCGCCTGCTCGCTTTTTTGCGAAAACCGAATCCGACTCAAGACGAGCAATTGGCGATTGACGTTTTCGTCAAACGAATCAAAGAAAAACGCGTCGCCGTCGCGACCGCCGCGCAAAACGAATATTTGAAATGGAAACAAAACGCGTGCCGCGGATACGCGCCGCCGTCGCCGTATACTTACGATCCCGGAAGCGGATGTTTCCGGTCGAGTTTCAACTTTTTCGGTCCGAAAGCGCCGTCGTTCGACGAATTTCAGCAGTTCGGCGCGGCACGAGTTTATAACGAAGTATTCACCGCGCAAAATCAAAAAACGACGGCTGAAGCGGCGGCGGCGCTCGGCATCAGCGTCGGCGTCGGCGCGGCGGTCGTCGCGGGCGCAGTCGGCGCGGCGGTCGGTTCGACGCTGACGTTCGGCGCGTTGTCGGCGGTTCTGCCGTTTGCCGGAGTTACTTTTGTGCCGACGGCTGTTCCGGTCGTCGTCGCTGTCAGCGGCGGCGTCGGCGTCGTTCCGACCGGCGCGACTTTAACGACCGCCGTTCTACCGGCGGCAAGCGCGTCATCGGGCGCGGTCGGAGCAAGCGCCGTTGCGGGTCCGGCGGCGATTATCATTCTCGCGCTGACGACGGCTGTCGTCGCCGGCATTCGGGTCAGCGAAGAATCACAGCTGCCGGGAAAACTGCAGGAAGCGATTGATAAAGCGAAAAACGATAATTACAACCAGTTTAATTTTTACGGCGACGCGACCGCCGTGCAGGAACTTTTCGCGACGTTCTTTGAAACGACGCTGCCCGAATACGATCACGCGGGCGATCCGGTTCCGCCCGCTTCCGCCGACACGCGCCAATTTAACAAAATTGATCCGAGCACGGGAAACATCGTGCTTTCACCGACGCTCGATTACGTTGATTGGGAAGGCAAATGTCATTCGGCTCGTTTAAGCGGCGGCTGGTTCGTTGATAAAAACCTGACGACCGGCGTCGAAAAACAGGTTCTCTCAATCAATTACATCAACGAAGCGGGCATTAGAATGGTCGCGTCGCGCAAAGATGCGCAATTCATTTTGACCGCGCCGCACGATTTGTCCAAA
>SXVE01000320.1 GCA_005790265.1 Acidobacteriota bacterium
AGCTGAATCGGAACTTTAATGTCACGGCTTGAATCGGCGAGAAGTCCTTGTTTCTTAAATTTGCCTTTGGCGATACGAGTTGAAATTTTCCTAATTTGTTTGTTCAGTTTCTTGCTTGGATTTAGAGGGCAATCAAGTTGGTAAGTTTCGTTGCGATAACATCTGCCGATTTTTTCTAGGGTTAAAGAATCAGTCAAAACCAACTCATATTCCAAAATCCAAAAACTTTTAGAATTGTCAAACCCGACGCTTTCAGGCGTTGGCTCGCCAGATAAAGAAAATCCTAAGTCAACTTTCTCAAGCAAGTTTTCAGCCGAATCTTGAGCAAGTGAGAATGTCGTCAACAGACAAATCCAGATTGAGCAAATAATGAAATAAGTAAGAAGATGTTTCATAAGGTCTTGTTGTCTATAACGAGCTTTTCGCGCAACTAGCACGGAGCGGCTAACTATTGATTGACCGGAAAGAGCATAAGCATTTCAATATGCAAAATTATTTTACTGCATTTTTAGTGCACCAATATAAACTTTTATTATAATTTGACAAAAACCTCCAAAAGTTCCGCTTCTTCGCTCTCGGCAACGGTTCGCAAATCTATTACTACTTGATCTTCTAAAATTCTGGCGATAACCGGCGGGCGCGAGCGGCGTAAGGTTTCTTCTAATTTATCGGCGGACATTTTATTATGTTTGACGGCTAAGAGAGTTGTTTCCGGCTGCACGTCGGGCGCGGAGCCGCCGCCGATTACGGATTTTCCGGCGATGGATTCGTATTTCAAAGCGGAATTTTCAGTTGCAGATTCGCTTAATTTCTTTGCAAATTTTTCGGTGCGCTGCGCTATTTCTTCGGGCGTTTGGGAAATCATCTGCAAAACGGGAATTTCCTGCCAAGCCGTTTCGCGCTCGAATGCTGCGAGCGTCGCTTCGAGCGCGGCGTAAGCTAATTTATCAACGCGCAACGCTCGGTAAAGCGGGTGTTTTCTGATTTTTTCGATGATTTCGCGGCGTCCGACGATCAAGCCGGACTGCACGCCGCCGAGCAGTTTGTCGCCGCTAAACGTCACAATGTCCGCGCCTGCCGCAATTGATTCCGCGATAATTGGTTCGTCCGTCAAACCGTATTCACTCATATCAAAGAGCGCGCCGGAACCGGCGTCTTCATAAAGCAAAACGCCGCTGCGGTGCGCCAGATCAGCCAAATCTTTTAATGGCGGCGACTCGGTAAAACCGATAATGCGGTAATTCGACGGGTGAACTTTCATCAAAACGCGCGTATTTTCATTGATTGCGCGTTCGTAATCGGCGAGTTTCGTGCGATTGGTCGCGCCGACTTCGCGGAGAATCGCGCCGGATTGTTCCATCACATCGGGAACGCGAAAATCGCCGCCGATTTCGACCAGCTCGCCGCGCGAAACGATCGCTTCGCCGCCGCGCGCCAAAACGGTCAAAACGAGAAACGCCGCCGCCGCGCAATTATTGACGACGAGCGCATTTTCCGCGCCGGTCAATGCGGCAAGCAGATGTTCAACGCGCGCCGCGCGCCGTCCGCGCTTTCCGGTTTCGAGATTGTATTCAAGATTGCAGTAACGCGCGGCTTCGGCGGAAATCGCCTTGATCGCGGCTTCGGACAGCGGCGCGCGTCCCAAATTTGTATGAATAATGACGCCGGTCGCGTTAATCACTCGCTGCGTTCTGAAATTTTGTTCGCGCTCGAAAAATTTAACAAGCTGCTTTTCCGCTTTTTCCAACAAATGTTCGCGCGAAATTTCGCCATTTGTTCCGTTTGCGCCCAATGTCATCTGGCGAACTTCCTGCCGCAACTCATCGCAAACCGCTCGCGCCGCCGCCGTAATTCGTTTCGCGCCGTATTGTTTGATGAGATTTTCCGCCGCCGAACGAAGCAGCGCGTCAACGGCGGGCAAACGGCGCAAAATTTCGGACTCGGGCGACAGAACCTTTTTTGTCATAAAAATATTCTAACTGAAAAACGTGAAAAATAATCGAAAACGAGGAATTGTGCGGCGTTTATTTGTTTTTATTAATTTGGAAACAAACCGCAAAATCGTATTATAAATTAAAAATATGGCAAACATCGGCAATAAGGTTTACCGGCAAACTCAAACGAAACAGGAAGACGCGGCGCAAGTTGACCAGCAACTCGTGCGGCTCGAAGAGGAAATTCGCAAACTGAAAATAGATTTCGACATATTTTTCAACGGTTCGTCGAAACGTCCGCCGCTCGAAGCGCGGGCGCGTTTGGAATCGAGTATGAAGCGCATCGCCGACGACCGAAATCTGACTTACGCGCAGCGTTATCAATTTAACGCGCTCGTTTCGCGGTTTTCTTCGTATCGCGAACTGTGGCGCCGAACACTAAAAGCGCGCGGCGAAGACTTGGTATAAAGAATCGGCGAAGCGCTTTATCAGAAAGCATTTTCTGCGGTAAAATCAGCGCAGACAGATTTCTTTATGAAAAACCGCCACGCGTCAAATCGGAAAACGGGAACCGCGCTTTTGTGCGTCGTCGTTTTTTTCGCGCTCGCAGTTGGTTTTTCGTGCCGCAAATCGGCGAAAAACGATTCGGTTGGAATTTTGGGCGCGACGGACGAAACGGCGGACGCGGCGAAAATCGTCGCCGAAGCGAACGAAGATTTGACCAAAATTAAAATTCTTTACAAAGAAAACGAAGGCAAACGCGAAGAATTGAAAAAGGCGATGGAAGCGAACGAATCGGCAGCGGTGCGCAAAATTTCCGACGACGTTGTTTATTTAATCAACGACGGAACCGCCGCTGGGAAAAGCGCGATTGAAAAAATTCAAAACGCGCAGGAAATGCAAATTAATGACGATTACCGCGAATATCTGCGTTTGAAAGAAGAAAGTTTGCAGCGCCAGCTCGATGCTTTCGACAATTACCGCGAAGCCGCGCGCGCCTTGCGCGACAATTACGATCCGAAAAACAAAGCTCTGCGCGAAAAAATCAAAGAGGAATTCAAAAATCGAAGTGAAAATTACCGCAAAATTATGGAAACGGCGCGCGATTACAGCAAACGCGCCAATGAATTAGCTAAAAAAGCGGCGCGGCAAAATTAACGGTTTGCCGAAAACGAGCAAGATTTAATAAAAAAGGACGACAAGATTTTGTCGTCCTTTTTTAATTTCCGCTGCATATTTTACAAACAGTTTTAATTTATAAAATATCGGCATCGAGCGGCATTCGTCTGGGCGGCGCGATTCGCATCAAAGGCATTTGAGAATCAAGTCGGAGCGGTTCGCCGTTGCCGGGAAAGCGCTCGAATTGTTCGTTGAAATTCAGTATTTCGCCTTTGCTCGCTTCGGGCATGACGCGCATCGTTTGCCGATTGCGGTCGCGAACAATCGTCAAACTGACATCGCCGTCTTTCTTTTCGTTGAGCGCGCGAATCATTTCCGCGCTTTCGCCGATTGGTTTGCCGTCAATTTCAACGATGACATCGCCCGCTTTCAATCCCGCTTTTGCCGCCGGTGAATTTTCGCGCACGTTATTGATTAAAAGCCCTTTGCCGGCGGCGACGCCGAAATATTCGCCGAGCTGTTTGGTCAATTCGGAAACGCCGACGCCGATTTGTCTGCCGGTTGGAATGCGCGTCACAATCGCGTTCGGCGCGAGTCCGCTAAACGGCGCGTTCGGCGCGAGCGGTTCTCGCGGAAAATCGGGAAATGACGGAAAACTTTCAAAATTAAAATTGTTGCCGCCGAGCTTAGATAAATCTCGTTTGCCGAGCGTCGCCGTGATTTCTCGTTCGCTGCCGCCGCGCAAAATCGTTAATCGCACTTGATGATCCGGCGCAGTTTCGGAAATCAGACGAGTCAGTTTGCGCGCGCCGCTGATTTCTTCATTATTGACGCGGACGATCACATCGTTTGCCAGCAAACCGGCTTGCGCGGCGGGCGAGTTTTCCGAAACTTTCTCGACGGCAACGCCGCGCACTTCGCGCAGACCGAAACGCGCAAAATTTTCTTTCGTTACTTCCTGCGTTTGAATGCCGAGATAGCCGCCTTCGGAAATCGACTGCAAAAACACGCGCGGCGCTCGCGCATCGTTCGGCACCGGCATCTGCTGCGCAACGCCCGAAACGCTCGCGGCGCTTGAAATAAATATCAATGCGAAAAATTTATTTAACATCGAATAACCTCCAAATTATCTTTGAATTTTCCACCTAATTACTGTTTCGATTGGTGAATCCGAAACAAAAGTTGCATTTGATGCCAAAAAAGTTGTCCGCGCCGCCAAAAAATCGCTGCACAAAGGTGAAATCCTGCCGTTTGCTTTGCTAAATCTACGGCGAATGCTAATATAGCCGTTAAAGTTTTTTGACTTTAGATTTAAAAATAATTTTAAACAGAGGAATTACAGGATGAAAAAAATCACTTTATTTGCTGCGACCGCTGTTTTGGCAACCGGTTTAATGGGCTGCGAAACTGCGACGAACACAACAACAAATGTTAGAACAAATGCGAACAGCGCTGCGGTAAACGGCGTTAATTCAAATACGGCTGTTGTCGTTAATACAAACAATATGGAAACCGGCAAAATGAATACCAATTCGAGCACGGTTAACTACAACGTTTCACGCGCGGATTATGACAAAGATCGCGCGAAATATGAAGCTGAAAAAGGCGTCAGCACCATCGGACAGGGCGCGAACGACAGCTGGATCTGGTTCAAAACCAAAGGCGCTTTGGCAACGATCAACGATCTGCGCGATTCGACAATCAATGTTGACGTCGCCAATGACGTTATCACTCTGAAAGGAACCGTCGCGACAGCGGCGCAGAAAACTCAGGCTGAAACGGCTGCTAAAAGCATCGAAGGTCAGAAAGGCGTGAAAAATGAATTAAAAGTTCAAGCCGGAGATTCTTTGACCAATCAAGCGGTAACCGACAGCGACAAACCGGCAAACTCGAGCGCCAACGCTAACAAAAAATAAACGAAGATTGTTTTAATTAAAAACATTCAGAAGTTGAAAAAAAGGAGCGATTGAGAAAAACTTTCTCAATCGCTCCTTTTTTTATTTTCGGTTACACAAATTTTATCGGCGGCGCGCCGATTATATTTTTTTCGTTAGATTTTGCAATCTTTCCGCCGCCGCTTGCAGCGTTTCGTCTTTTTTGCAGAAACAAAACCGCACTTTCTGCGCGCCGAGCGATTTGTCGTGATAAAACGACGAACCGGGAACGACCGCCACGCCGATTTCCTGAATTAAAAATTTGGTGAATTCAACGTCATTGGCAAATCCGAAATCGGAAATGTCCGTCATCACATAATATGCGCCCTGCGGCATTTCACATTTGAAGCCGTTTTTCTGCAAAACGGGAACGATAAAATCGCGCTTTGACTGATATTCTTTCTGCAATTCGCGATAATATTTTTCCGGCAGCGAAAGTGCGTAAGCTCCGGCGTGTTGCAGCGGATTTGCCGCGCCGACCGTCAAAAAGTCGTGAACTTTGCGAATCGCCGAAGTAATGTCCGGCGGCGCGATTACGTAACCGACGCGCCAGCCCGTCACCGAATAAGTTTTCGACAGCGAATTGATGACGACCGTTCGATCATTCATTCCGTCAATTTGCGCCATCGAAAGGTGTTTCGGATTGTCGCGCGTCATCTCGCCCGCGTCGCGGATTCCTTTGTAAATAATATGTTCGTAGATCTCGTCGGTGAAGCAAATCACATCGAATTCCCGGCAAAGTTCGGCGATAAATTCGAGTTCTTCACGCGTAAAAACTTTGCCGGTCGGGTTGTTCGGATTGCAGATGATAATCGCTTTTGTGTTTTCATTAAAAGCGTTTCTCAACTCATCCTTTTCAAAATGCCAGCCGGTTTCGGTTTGATAAAGCGGAACGTGAACCGGCTTTGCGTCCGACAAAATCGCGTCCGGAGCGTAATTTTCGTAAAAAGGCTCGAACACGATCACTTCTTCGCCCGCATCAACCGTCGCCATCATTCCCGCAATCATTCCTTCGGTTGAACCGCACGTCACGGTAATTTCCGTTTCGGGATCTACATCCAAATTCAAAAACCATTTCGTTTTTTCGGCAATCGCATCGCGAAAAGATTTTACGCCCCACGTTATCGCATATTGATTGTGATCGCCGGCAATCGCTTCCATCGCCTTTTCTTTAATATCAAACGGCGCCGGAAAATCAGGAAAACCCTGCCCAAGATTGACCGCATCATATTTAGCCGCCACCCGCGACATCTCGCGAATCACCGATTCGGTAAAACTCGCCGCTTTTTTAGAAATTCGATTTTTGGTCAATTTGGTTTGATTCATATAGTTTTGTTTAACTTATAAATTATTCACTTTCCAACCACAAAGCATCGTTTCGGTCTTTTGGTCTGCCGGTTGATTTTTTGTTTATAATTAATTGAGTTTTACCGATAACGCCGATTTTCAATCCTTCGATCTCGATTGTTTTGTGTTCCTGCCACGCTTCGTCAAATTCTACGCCGTCAATTTGCGTGATGACATCAATGCGGCTCGGAACAAGACCGATTTGAAAAACCATTCCGGGCGTTCGCAAATCTTCAATATTCAAATCAAAAAGCGGCGTGCCGAATTTCTGCAAAGCCTGCCAAACCTTCTGCGCGTTTTCTTCCGAACAGCGAATCCATAAATCAATATCGCCGGTTGCGCGAACAAATCCGTGAAAAGCCATTGCGTATCCGCCAACGACCAGAAATTCAACTTTTTCTTCGCAAAACGCGGATAATATGTCTTTGAAGTTTTGGTTCAGCAATCGGTTCTCCTTTGAAAGCCCACGCGTCGAGCGTTAATTGCCACATCATCCCGAAACGCTCGGCTGGCGTTGTATTTCTCAGGTCAAAATCATCGGTTTGCTCGGAGAGTTTTTTGACTTGAATTTGGCGTGTATTTTGAACTTTTTCACTCATAAATCAATTTAAAGATTAGCATAGATATTTGTCCGGTAAAATAAAAAAGCAAACGATTTTCACCGCTTGCTTCTTCTGAATTGAGGTTAAAAACCCTTATTCCTTCGAGCCTAAACGAAATGTTACGCCGAAATTTACCGTGAACGGATAACCCGGCGTGGCGTGGATTCTGGTGCCGACATCGCACGTCGGGCAAACGCGGGATTCAAAATAATTCTGCGTTTCGTAATACTTTTTGTTGAACAGATTATCAATCGAAAAATTGAGTTCGACCCATTTTTTCAGGCGTTTGGCGATGGAAAGATCAATTACGTCGTGCCCGCTGGCGCGAACGTTTTCGTCTTCCGCGTCGAGCCGGTAATTGGAAATGTGCCGCCAATTTAGGGAAGCATTAAAGCCGCGCAGTTCGGATAAAACAAAACTGCCGTTCGCCACCGTTTTCGGCGCGCTGTCAACAATTACTCTTTCCCGCGAATTATTTATTTCGATAAATTCACCCGGATAAATAGCGCGAATCACTTGCGTCAGACCGCCGTTGAAACTCAAAAAACGATTGATGCGCACCGAATTTCTTAGTTCAAAACCGTAAGAGCGCGAGCGTCCGGCAAATTCGATTGAGCCGTCGTCGGGAATGTAAACTTGCTCGTTTGAACGATCAATCAAAAAGAAACTGCCGACGAGCGAAATCAAGCGCGAATTATAAGAAGTTCCCGCTTGATAAAAATCGGTCGTCGAAATTTTCGGCGCGTCGCTGTTGCGCACCACGCCGCGCGCGTCCTGCGAAGAAATTCCGCGCCCGTAATTAACGTAAAAAGTAACCGGCGTTGTTTCAAGCGGCGACCACGCAACGGCTAATTTCGGCTGAAATTTCGTGGCGGATTCTTTTCCAATCAAGAAATTTACCGCAGAGGCGCGGTGAATTTCTTTTCCGCCCTGTTCAAAACCGTTTACGTCAAAAGTAAAAGTATCGAACCGCAAACCCGTTTCGACGCGCAGATGTCCGCTGAAAAAATCAACGCCGTTTTGGATGTAACCGGCGTAATTGTTCACTTTCGCGTCGGCTTTCGTGTACAGAACATTCGGATTATCAATGTTTCCCGGCAAATCTTTGCGATTCGGATTGCGCGAGACTGACGGGTAAAGTCCGACGTTAATTTGATTAAAATGCACGTTTCCGCCGACGGTTAAAAGTGCCTGTTTGCCGAAAAATTTATACGGCAGTAAGTATTGCGCGTTCGCGCCTTGCTGAAGGCGCGAATCGTGCTGCTGAATTTCATCGCCGTAAACCGGATCGGCTAAGAAAAACGTGAAATTTGAAAACAAATCGAACAGCGAACGACCGACAAAAGCGTCGGCTTTTAACGTCGCGCCCGAAGCGAATTCTTTGCGAAAATAAGTTCCAATTGTGCCGGTTTTTACTCGTCCGCCGTTTTCCGGATCAATCGCGCCGAAGCGGTCGAGTTCGCCTGCGTCAACCAAATCGAGCGGAATTTGCCCTGACGAAAAGAAATTATTGCGCCCGAAATTCATCTTTATGCCGAGCGCTGTTTTGTCGTCGAATTTGTAAGTAAGATTTCCGCTGAAATTATCGCGGCGATAGCGCAGCGGACTTTTGAAAGGTCCGTCCGTGTAGCTCGGCTCAAAAGCAATAAAAGCGTCAACGTTTTTAATTTTCGGACTGTATGCGAAAAATCCGCGCGCCGTGTTAAACGAGCCGCCCTGAATGCGCGCCGTGAAAATTTGCGGCAGCGATTCTTTGAGGCGAATCTGCACCACGCCCAAACCGGAAAAATCGCCGTAAGCTGCCGAAAAAGGTCCGTTGATAATCGAAACGTCCTGCACAAGTTCGGGCGAAAGCGATTTTAAGTTTCCCAAATAACCTTGTCCGTGTCCCTGCGTTCCTTGATTTTGCTGAATGTTATCAACCAAAATTTTAACGCCGCCGCCCACGCCGCCGTGATCGGTGTTAAATCCGAAACGCCGAATTTCCAGCGATTTTCCGCCGCCTTCGTGCTGTCCGGCGTTGATTCCAGCATTGAGCGACTGAATAATCTGATCGTCGCGTCCGAACAAAGTATTGGTGTAAATGCTTTCATTGCGCCGCTCGATTTCGGGCGAAAGCGTATTGTCTTCAATAATTACGGATTCGCTCACCGGCGGAATCGTGTACGAAACTCTGATCTGAATATTCTGCAGATTTTCCGTCGGCGCAAAAATGCGCGTCTGCGGTTCGATATTGCTGCCGGAAAATTTAACTGAGAGCGATTCGGCGGGAACGACAACGGAAAATGCGCCTTCCGCGTCGGTTTTAGCGGTTAAGATTCCGCCGGAAGTTTGAACTTCGATCTGCACGTCTGCCACCGTTTCAAACCGAGGCGTGATGATTGTGCCGGAAAAAATTCGCATTTCCTGCGAGAAAATCAGCGAATTAAATAGCGCCGTTAATACAAGATAAAAGCTGACTTTTCCGATGAATTTGAGCGGCGACGAACGATGATCTACTTTTCCTGCACTCATATCTTTGAATTCTTTCTGCGTAACACGAAAAAAAGTTTTGTAACACTGATGATTGTAAATCATATTCGCGCCGATTAAAAAGACGGATTCAAAACTTTTTTTCGGTGATGACCGACGAAGGCAGAGTCAGAAACAGTTTGCCGTTTTTTATTCCTTTTAGGCTGAGCAGCCGGTTGGATAATTTGACGATTGATGAAACCTCGCCGCGCAGCGCGATGATTTCCATACAATCGTCGTGGCTGACGTGCAGATGCATTACGGACAAAATCGTATCGTGAAAATCGTGCTGAATCGCGCCCATTTCCTGCGACAGATTGCGCGCGTGATGATCGTAAACGAGCGTCAAACTGCCGAGCGCTTCGGTGTTCGCCTGCGCTTCGATTTTTTGTTGAATTAAGGCTTCGCGAATCAAATCGCGCAAGGCTTCGGAACGCGTGGCGTAGCCGCGCTCGCCGATTAGATGATCGTAGTTTTCCAGTAAGTCCTGGTCAATGCTGACGCCGAAACGAATCAGTTCGCTCAAAATTTCTCCCTGCCGCAAAAGTCTTTTTTCAGATTGCGTTTGATGTTTGAATTTTAGTTTAGTTCGGCAATTGATTGCCACTGCCGAAAAATGTTTTGCTGTTCGATGCGGCTTTTTAAAAAGTCCCAAAATGCAAAAAAACCAAGCGGCGGATAAATCTTCAATGATGCTATTGAAAATCTTTCCGCCGCTTGGTTTTTATCAGTCAATTCGTGAATAGTTATTGAACGGTTGTTCCGACAACCTGCACTTTCTCGCTGACCGGAAGTTTGGCTTTACCGTTAGCGCTCACTTTTTCACTCACAACCGCCGCTTCTTTGCGCTTCATTCCGGCGATTTTGCCGTAAACGGTGAGCGCCTGCGCGACGATTTGATCCATATTGTAATATTTGTAGGTTGCCAGACGACCGACGAAATGAACGTCCGGGCGCGATTCCGCCAAAGCCTTATATTTATTATAAATTTCAGCGTTTTCCGGACGCGGAATCGGGTAATACGGATCGCCTTCCGCCTGCGGATATTCATAAACGATGCTCGTTTTTTTGTGTTCCTGACCGGTTAAATACTTGAATTCCGTCACGCGCGTGTAAGCCTGTTCGTTCGGGTAATTAACGACCGGCGCCGTCTGAAACTTTTCGGTATCGTGCGTTTCGTGTTTGAATTCGAGCGACCGATAAGGAAGTTTGCCGTAGCGGTAATTGAAAAACGAATCAACTGGACCGGAGTAAATCATTTCGCGATACGGAATGTCGTTGGCGATTTCCCGGTAATCGCAGTTGAGCATTATTTTGATGTTCGGATGATCGAGCATTTTCTCAAACATTCGCGTAAAACCGTGTTTCGGCATCGCCTGGTAAGAATCGGTAAAATAGCGGTCATCGCGATTCGTTCTGGTCGGAACGCGCGCCGTCACCGAAGCGTCAAGCTCCGACGGATCCAAGTCCCACTGTTTGCGCGTATAGTTTTTGAAGAATTTTTCGTACAGCTCGCGACCGACTTTTGAGACGACAACATCTTCCGAAGTTCTGATGCGGTCTGTTTTCTCGGCGACCGAAGCGAAAAAGTCTTCGACCTCAAACGATGTTAAATTTAATCCGTAAAGCGCGTTGATCGTATCGAGATTGATCGGCATCGGAACGAGCATTCCGTCAACTGAAGCTAAAACCCGGTGCTGATATTCGCGCCATTCGGTAAAACGCCCTAAATAATCGAAAACGTCTCTGGAATTTGTGTGGAAAATATGAGGACCGTATTTGTGAATTAAAATACCTTCGTCGTTATAAAAATCATAAGCGTTTCCGGCAATATGCGGACGCTTATCGCATACTAAAACTTTTTTCCCCGATCCATTTGCCAATCGTTCCGCCAGCACACTGCCGGCGAAACCCGCTCCTACTATCAAATAATCAAACATCTTTTTCTTTCCCCTTTAATAGATCTTTTAATTCAATTTTCCAATAAATAATAATTAATCGTCTGTCTGATTAAAAACATACGGCAAATTATTTAACTAACTGACGCTCTCGCATTTCTTTCGTTGACGACCTGCACAATCTGACGAGCCATCGCCGTAAATGTTTTGTCCCAGGAGTTTTTCGCTAAATATTCGTCAACTTTTTCCAATCGTTCAGGCGAATCCGATTGCAGCGCCTGTTCGCACGCGGCAATGAATTCTTCGGCGGTCGAAGCGATGTGAACCAAATTCAAATCGCCGTACGGACGAACCACGTCGCGAATCGCTGTTGAAACCACCGGTTTTCCGGCTGCTAAATATTCGGGCGTTTTCGTCGGGCTGATAAATTTGGTTGATTCGTTAATCGCAAACGGCATAATCGCTACATCCCAGCCGGCGATATAATCGGGCAGTTCTTTATAATCTTTGCCGCCCAGATAATGAATGTTGGCGCTTTTCGGCAAATCTTCTTCGGCAATTTTGACGATTGGACCGATCATAATGAATTGCCATTCGGGACGCATTTCCGCCATTTTTCCGAGCATTTCAATGTCCATTCGCTCATCAATCACGCCGCAAAAACCGAATCGCGGATGCGCGATTGATTTCTGATCAGCCGGTTCTTCGGTCACGGTGCGCGCCTGATTAAAGTGCGCGACGTCAATGCTCGACGGAAAAGCGTGAATATTGTTATGTCGGTCGCGTTTAGCTTCAAACAAGCTTTGCCCGCCGGTAAAAACCACGTCGGCTTTTTCCATCAATCGTCTTTCGTTTTCGATCAATTCCGGCGGCGCGAATTTGAATGCGGAAAGCTCGTCCATACAATCGAAAACAGTCGCCTGCGGCGCGAAATCAGCAGCAAAATCGAGCGCCATCGGCGTATAAAACCACAAAACGTAATCGTCCAACTTTTGCGTTTCAATCATTTCGGCGAGCAGTTCGCGCTGGATTTCCGTGACGTTTCGATTTTCGCGATCAGCGTGAGCGATGTGCGGCACGACGACGTACAAACTGTCTTCGCGCCGATTGATATCGAGCCGCGTTGGTTCATCGGTAAAAATCGGTTCTTCAAAAAAGAAAACGCGCGCGTGTTTGGCGAAACGACTGAGAAGATGCTGCGGGCGCTGATAAACGAAATCCCAACGCAAATGTGAGAGGCAAATAATATCGGTTAAATTTTGTAATTCAACATTTTCAAAACTGTTTTCGGGCATTCTTAAAACTACTCTCCGTTCAGAAAAAATATCAGGTAATAATGAAACCTAAAAATAGGCACAGTTTCAGCTAATTTTCGAGAAAAAACTTAAACTTGATTTTTGGTTTTTCCTATCTCGTCTCTACAAAAATTATGCCAAAGAAACATTGTTTCATCGCTGACTTAAAAATAAAAATTTATTAATCAACAAAAAACAGAGCGAAAATGAAAAATTATCGTTCGCAATAACTGAAATTAATAATTTGTTTTCTTAAATAAATTTTAGTTTATGAAACAATGTGAACGAAAATGAATCATTTCACAAGCAGAGATGTAAAAGAATTATTTTTGAATCAGCTTTAAGACTAAGAATTTCTTACTGAAAACAGGCAAAAATAAATCTGAATTTGCTGAAAGCGCCGCGCTGTTTCAAAAGCGACTTTGTTGACCGGAAAACAAAGAGATTTTAATATCAGTCTATGGACAAAATAGAGTTCGAAGATTTAGCAAACTGCATTCGTTTGAGCAACGGCGAAGTGGAGGTTGTTGTGACCACTGAAGTTGGACCGCGCATCGTCAGCTTTTCGCTGGTCGGCGGCGAGAATGTGCTCGGCTATCATCGGCACGCGCAGGTGGAAACGCCGCTCGGTTTGTGGAAACCGTACGGCGGACACCGACTCTGGATTGCGCCGGAAAATATGCCGAAAAGCTACACGCCGGATAATTCGCCAATCGAATATTTCTACGACGCGGCGGCAAACTCGATTCGGCTGGTGCAGCCGCTCGAACCCGTCACAAAAACGCAGAAAGAAATCGCCGTTACGCTTGGAAAGAGCGGCAACGAAGTGAAGGTCGAGCATAAAATAACGAATTGTAATTCCGAATCGCTCGAAATTTCGCTTTGGGCATTGACGATTATGCGTCCCGGCGGCGAAGTTTATGTTCCGAACGAGCCGTTTGCGCCATACGGTTCGGAAACATTGCTGCCGGTAAGAAATTTAACGTGTTGGTCGTACACCGATCTTTCCGATTCGCGGTGGCGGTTTGACAAGGAATTCATTCGTCTGCGAGTGGATGAAACTAAACCCGAACCGCAAAAAATCGGCGTTTTGAACAAACTCGGTTGGGCGAAATACCGATTTGGCGATTTGGAATTCATCAAACGCTTTGATTTTGCTGAAGGTGCAGCGTATCCCGATATGAATTCAAATACGGAAATTTACACCGCCGGAAGTTTCGTTGAAATCGAGTCTTTATCGCCGCTTGTCAGCCTTTCAGCAAACGGCGGTTCGGCTGAACACAGCGAAATCTGGTCGCTTAATAAAATTTAATAAATTTACAGATTGTGGAGTTAAATTTGAGAATTGAGCAGCGTTGCGAATTAATACATAGTTTGTGCATTCTTTCGCTACACAATAAATTTGGATTATCATCGAAAATTTTTTATAATATTTTCTGCAACTGTAAAATATGACTTTTTCCCATTCAGCGAGTGCGCTGTTTTGGGGAACGAGTTTTGCAGATACACGGCATATTCTATTAAGTAAAATAAGTAAAAAGTTGTTTTATTTGATTGCCGCCAGTGATTTGAAACGACGGAAACGCGGTCGGGAGCATTAAATATGAGTGAAAATTTGAGACAGAATTCGGTCATTTTATTAGTTGACGAATGCGCGGAAACCAACGTTTTTATCAAAAATTGGCTGGAGTCAAAAAACGTTTCGATGCGCGAAACTGTTGATATTTTTGACGTTCTCGATGAAATCTCCGATTTTACGATGGAAAAATGTCCTGATGTTTTTATGTTGCCGATGAGTTCCTCAGCGGACGATGATTTCGCCAAAATTGAAGAAACAATCGAAATGTTTTCAGATTTACAGAACGTAACGGTCACGCGATTGTTGTCAAACGGTGAAAACGAAAGCGTTGGCGATTATAACGGACAGCAGTTTGCCGGAACCGAAGCTAATTTGAACCTGCTTTTCCCGACGCTTTCGCGAACGGCAAATACGGGTTTGCTTTGATAAATCGGCAAATCGGCAAACTTTACCAATTCGACAAATTTCCCAAATCAACCAATACAACACGGAAAATCTGCTTTAAGTTTACTTTTTGATGCTCGCCGAAAAAAATCCGAATTTCTATATTAATCCGGTTTACCCGCATTCTTTTCCCGACCCGTTTGTTTTCAAATTTCGCGGCGAATATTTCGCGCTCTGCACGGATTTTGCGCGCGACGGAAAAGTTTTTCCGGTTTTGCATTCGCGCGATCTGGTGAATTGGCGCGAAATCGGCGGCGCGATGGAGAAACTGAATAACGATTCGCCGTTTTACTGGGCGCCGGAAGTTTTTTACCACAACGGGAAATTTTATCTTTATTACAGCGTCGGCAACGAAGCGCAAATGGAAATTCGCGTCGCCGTTTCAACCCGACCGGACGGCAGTTTTATTGATAGCGGACATCGCTTGACCGGCGAAGAATTTGCCATTGACGCGCACGTTTTTGAAGATACGAACGGCGAACATTATTTATTTTACGCGACGGATTTTCTCGCGCACACGCACATCGGAACCGGAACGGTCGTTGACAAATTAGTTGATTTTTTCACGCTCGCCGGTGCGCCTCGTCCGGTCACGCGCGCGCGTTACGACTGGCAGATTTATGATCCGAACCGTGCGGAAAAAGGCGGCGTTCGCTGGCACACGGTCGAAGGTCCGACCGTACTCAAACGCAAAAACGTTTATTATGAAATGTTCAGCGGCGGCAATTGGCAAAACACGACTTACGGAGTCAGTTTCGCCGTAACCGGCGATCTTAATCAAACCGAAGAATGGAGCCAATTCAGCGACGGCGAAAAAGTTTTTCCGATTCTGCGAACGATTCCCGATTTGATCGTCGGACCGGGACACAATTCGGTCGTGCGCGGATTGAATAATCGCGAGCTATTCTGCGTTTATCACCGCTGGACGGAAAACGGTCGCGTGCTGGCGATTGACCGAATGGATTTTACCGGCGGCAATCGAATGTTTATCAAAGGCGCAACTCACACGCCGCAGCTCGCGCCTTATCAGCCGGGCGTTTCCGATTTTTTTGACGAGTTATCTGAAAATCGCTGGCAGAAAATCGCCGGAAATTGGCGTGCGAGCGAGAACGAATTGATTTGTGAAAACTCGGAAAATTCACAAGAAAATTCGTTCGGCGAAGTTGTCTGTCGTCAAAAGACTGAGAATTTCATGTGCGAAATTTCTCTCCGAAACCTTGAAAATTCGTCGGGCGCATTCGGCGTTTGTTTGAAAAACGGATCAGAAAATATCTTGCGTTTTTTGTTGTCGCCGAAAAATTGTGCCGCTTCTGTCATCTGGCGAGAAAACGGAATCGAGCAAAACGAAAGTTTTTCGCTGCCGAAAGATTTTGATTTTTCGGCGTTTCATTTATTGCGCATCGAAATTGATTGTCGCAGCGTGAAAATAAAGCTCGACGAAAACACGATTCGGGTTGAGCGAATGCTGGAAATTGCCGCGTCTCAAATTGCGCTCGCGGCAGAAAGTTCAGCCGCTTTTTCCGGTTTTTCATTGACCGAAGGTTTTGAAGAACTGTTTGAAACGGATCATCTGCCATACAAAGGTTGGAACAAAGCTGCGGAAAGCGGCGAAATATACGTTGAAGATCAAATTCTGAAAATTGTCAGCGGCAACGATGCGCCGACAATTTTATCTAAAAAGCTGCAAAGAAATCTCGAAAACAATTACGAGCTGACGGTCAATTTTTGTTTGAGCGATTCCGCCGAAAATACCGGCGCGTTCGAGTTTTATCCGATTTTTGACGAGAAAAAAGGCGCGAACCAATCGTGTTCATTTTCGATTCAAAAAGAATCGGACAAATGGTTTTTGCTGTCGAAAAGCGTTGACGCAGTCGAAAAAACAGCACTTCCCGAACAATTTTCTCCGCAGGCGTTTCATCAAATTCGTTTTATTAAATTAGACGAAAAAATCCGCATCGAATTCGAAACGCAGGAGCTTTGCTCAATTAAAGCGCCCGCAAATGTCGGCGGAATTGCGTTTGGCGTAATAAACGCGGCGGTTTCTTTCGATATGGTGCGGCTGACGATTTTTTCAAATTAAGGTGCATCCATTTTTTCGCCCGCGTCCGTCTAAATCAATAGTTTTGCGGCACTTATCAAAAAATCGAATATTGGTATTTGCCAGCTGAAAAATTCAAAAGTATGATTTCAGGGTCAGAATCCTGCCGAATTTTTCAATTTACCCAAACTATTTCTTGTGAGGCAATTCTTTTGGAAAACAAAGATTTAATCAAACCGAACGCTGAAAACTTTATGTGGGCAGCCGGCATTGAAG
>SXVE01000321.1 GCA_005790265.1 Acidobacteriota bacterium
AATAGGAGTAAAACAATGAAAAAAATGAAAATCTTAGCGGCTGTCGTCGCCGTTGCAGTCGTCGGAACCATCGTCGTCTTCGCGCAGATGTCGCACAAAGGCGGCTTCGGGCATCATCAGGAATTTATGAAGCAACACGAGCAAATGATTGACCATATATCGGAAAAGTTAAAACTTTCCGACGAGCAGAAAACGCAGGCAAAGCAGATTCTAGCCGACTCTAAGCCGCGTTTTCAGCCGTTGATGGAACAGCTCAGAGAAATGCATCGAGCGTCGGATTTAGGCACGAGCGGAGTTTTCGACGAGCAGAAAGCGCAGGAACTTGCCGCCCGTCAAGCCGAAATCGTCAAACAGCTTCTCGTCGAAAAAAAACGAACGAAAGCCGCGCTGTTCGCCGTTTTGACTCCCGACCAGCGCGAGCAAGCCAAGCAAATGCTGAATGATTTTGTTGAAAGTTTTCAACATTAAACTGTCACGAATTTGCTTTTTGTAAATTAAATTCTGAATGGCGAACCTTTGCCCGCGTGAAATCCTGCCAGGGCAAAGGTTCGCGGGCAAAATTAACTGCTGATGTTGATGAAACCGCCGCTTCGCAAATTTTTGCTGACCGCGCATATCACTTTTTCAGTCGGCTGGCTCGGCGCGGTCGCCGCGTTTTTAATATTGGCGATTGCCGGTTTGTCGAGCCAAAACGACAAAACGATGCGCGCCGCTTACGTTGCGATGGATTTGATCGGCTGGTTCGTCATCGTGCCGTGCAGCCTCATTACGCTCGTCATCGGAATTGTTCAATCGCTCGGAACCAAGTGGGGCTTGCTGCGGCATTATTGGGTGCTGATAAAGTTTCTGTTGACCGTCGGCGCGACAGTTCTTTTACTGCTGCATATGAACGCGACCAGCCGCTTAGCGAGCGCGGCGGCAGATATTTCATCAAATCTTGAACTGCTTCCGTTCGCGTCCAGCTCGTTTTTGATGCCGCTGCCGCCTTACTGGTATTGTTAGCCGCGACCATTCTTTCGGTTTATAAACCTTGGGGATTGACTCGATACGGGCGGCGAAAACAACACGAGCGGAGCGGCAGCGGCGAATCGCAATCCGATCAAACATTCGGCACTCCCTGGGATTTGTATATCCTGATCGGACTCGGCGTTTTAGTTTTGGCGTTTGTCGTCCTGCATTTCGCTAAAGGCGGATTGGGTCAGCACGGGCATTAAGTATTTGTTCGATTCGACGCTTGCCGCAAAACGATTGTGTTAACGCGGGCTAAATCAAATACACCAACATTATGGAAACAAAGCACTGTAGCAACAAAGTCGCTGGGCGGCGCGCTCACACCCATTGTATTGTGGTAATGCGCCCGTTGTTTTCAAAAGCCTGTGCTTGGTAAAACTTGAATTGCTGAAACTGACGACCGAAACATTATTGCTCGTTGGAAGTTCCCGCCTTTTGAATCATCTCTTGAATCGTTTCGGTTTCTCCAGTTTCATAAAGGCTGATTAAGCCGTTCTCGATGGTAAAGATTTGATGAACCGTCGCGTCTGCCAGCAGATTTCCTTGCAAATCTTTGATGATTTGATGAACGGTGACAACGTTCCGATTCTTCTCGTCCGTCTCGAATTTTAATGCTTCAAGCTCCGGTTGAATCGCCTTAAACTGATTCGTCCAGTATTCGCGCACCGCATCGCGCCCGTAAACGAAACCGCCTTCAAGACCGTTCGCCCATTTCACGTCCGGGCGCATCGCCGAGATGATTGCTTCAATCTCGCGTCTGTTAAAGGCATCGTATAAATTTTGCAGAAACTCTTGATTCGCACTCATAATTGTTTACGATACGCCGCAAAAATCGTTAAAACTATAAAATAGCACAACGATTGAGTTAGCCCGTCCGTTGAAAGGGACGAAGCCTTTTATTCTGTCCCCGTTGTTATGCCGCTCTTACTTCGGAACTTCACCCGAAAACGATTCGTAAAACGCTTTGAAATTTGCCGGTTACAAATATCAGCTTTTATTTGAAGGAAAAGTTATGAGAGAAATTTCGATACTCGACCGATTTCTGCCCCGGAGCATTGACAATGCGTATCGCGGTCATAAACTCGGTCTCTGGCTGTTTGCCGCGCTTGCGTTTGTGAAGGCTGCGATGGGAATGAACTGCATCTTCAACGGCTACTCGGTGGCGAGTTCCGCCGACGGAATCCCGCTCGACGCATTTCCGTCCGGCGCGTCGCAGACGATAGTCGCGCATTTCGCGCTCTGGGGTCTGTGCCAGTTTCTGTTCGGCTTGCTCGGCTTATTAATCTTAATTCGGTATCGCGCGTTGGTTCCCTTCGCGTTTGCCGTGTTTCTGCTGGAACACCTGAGCAGAAAATTGATTCTTCAGTTTCTTCCCGTTTTTACGACCGGAACGCCGCCGGGATTTTATATAAATCTCTTGTTTCTTGCCGTGATGATCGTCGGTTTGGCTCTGTCGCTATTGAGCCGGAGCATTCTTCAAGCACGGGAGGTGTAACTCGTTCGTGTCTCAAATGGCGGCGGGCTTCTGGAAGCGGTTCTGTCGTTTCACGAGTTTGGGTCATTGGACTGCCGAGACTTGCGCCGTTGCAAACTACAGAGTCCGCGCGCTGCAAGGACGACGGAGAAGAGCGCGGTCACGCCGAGCGCAATGAGCGTCCAGACGAAGAAGAAAGCTCCGCCGGAGTCAGCGATTTTGCCGCCAGCAAGCCCCGCCCCCGACATATGGACGATTGGCATACCCGACGCGAAGAGCGACGCGAGAAGGGTGATGACGTATCCCGACCGCCTTTCGGCGAGCATCAGCGTCGCGTATAGCCAGACCAGAAGAATCAGCACTACAACAAGATTTACGATTCCTCCCGAAGCCATTCCGCGAGCGATGTCGTCCGCGTGGTGCAACGTCATGAAGAGAATCGAGAGCAGAGACGCGACGCTTAGCATGACGTTGTGTTTCATTCGATATTCTCCTTTTTAAGTTTGCGCGCTTCTCAATCAAACACTTGATCGGTCGTCGGATATACGAAGGAAGTAAAACATTTGTTCGACAACCATTCGCCTTCCATGCGAGGGACTTGACCGGAATCTCCCTCATCGGCATTTGGCTCGAATTCCAACAACGCACCAAAATCCGTGCGAAATTTTTCATCCGAATCGTTCGGTTCGAGCTTGCCGGAAACACAATTTCCTTAATTTTGTTCGACGATTAATTTTCCGCGCAGCATATTCATTCCGCAGGCGAACGTAAATTCTCCGGTTTTGTCCGGCGTAAATTCAATCGGCGTGGTCTTAAAAGCGGGCAAATCTCTGGCGATTCCGAAA
>SXVE01000322.1 GCA_005790265.1 Acidobacteriota bacterium
AGTTGTCTCGACCAACGGCGGTCATCTTGGCGCCGCTCTGGGCGCGGTAGATCTGACCATTGCCGTGCATTACTGCTTTACCACTCCACGGGATACCATTGTCTGGGTTGTCGGTCATCAGGTCCATGCGCATAAAATTCTCACCGGACGCCGCGACCAGCTGCGCACGATCAAACAATATAACGGGCTTTCCGGGTTTTTGCGGCGCGAAGAATCCGAATACGATACGTTCGGCGCGGGACACGCTTCGACTTCGCTTTCCGCCGCGCTCGGTATGGCAGTTGCGCGCGACCGAAAAAATGAAGATTTTCACGTTTGCGCGCTGATCGGCGATTCGTCGCTCGCGGGCGGAATGGCGATGGAAGCGATAAATCAAGCCGGACATCTGAAATCGCGTTTGATCGTCGTGTTAAATGACAACGAAATGTCCATCGCGCCGGCGGTCGGCGGACTGGCGAGATATTTAAATCGCATCAAAGGAGCGCAGAGTTATCAGCAGTTAAAAGAAGACATCGGCGATACGCTCGAATCGGTTCCGCATTTCGGCGAACGACTGCGCAAAGCGGCGAAAACGGTCAAAGACGCGATTGCGGCGGCGGTTCTGCCGGGCGCGCTCGTTAACGAACTCGGCTTCAAATACATCGGCTACGTTGACGGTCATAACGTTCCGATGCTCGTGCGCGCCCTTGAAGAAGCGAAAAAAGTCGAAGACGGACCGGTAATCGTTCACGCTTTAACAACCAAAGGCAAAGGTTTTCCCAACCCGGAAAAAAATTATTACGCTTACCACGCGACCGGACCGTTCGATATTAAAACGGGAAAAATATTAAAATCTTCAAAAATCGTGCCGCCGACTTACACGGAAGTTTTCGGCAATACAATGTGCGAACTTATGGCGAAAGATGAGCGTATTATCGCTTTGACCGCCGCGATGCCGGACGGAACCGGCGTTGACAAAATTTTGGAAAAATTTCCCGAACGCGCGTTCGATGTCGGGATCGCCGAACAACACGCCGTTACTTTTTGCGCGGGAATGGCATGCGAAGGCTTGAAGCCGGTTGCCGCGATTTATTCGACGTTTTTGCAGCGCGGATTTGACCAGATCGTTCACGATGTTTGTTTGCAGAATTTAAACGTCACGTTTGCGATGGATAGAGCCGGAATCGTCGGCGCGGACGGTCCGACGCATCACGGTCTGCTCGATATTTCTTATTTGCGCGGTTACCCGAACATCGTTTTGATGGCGCCGAAAGATGAAAAGGAAATGCGCGATATGATTTTGACCGCCATCGAACATCCTGCGCCCGCCGCGCTTCGTTATCCGCGCGGCAGCGGATACGGAGCAGACATTTCCGCCGCGCCGGAAAAAATGAAAATCGGCAAATCGGAAATTCTTCGCGACGGCAGCGACGCGGCGATTATCGCCATCGGTTCGATGGTTTATCCGGCAGTCGAAGCCGCCGCGCTGCTTGAAAAAGAGGGAATTGACGCAACGGTCATTAATGCGCGCTTTATCAAACCGCTCGACAGCGAAATGATTCTTGAACTGGCGCGCACGCATCGGCTGTTAATTACCGTCGAAGAAGCATATCTCGCGGGCGGATTCGGTTCGGCGGTGTTGGAACTGCTGGAAGAAAACGATTTGCAGGACAAAGTAAAAGTCGTGCGAATGGGCGTTCCTGATCGCATTGTAACGCACGGCGACGCTAATCTGCTGCTGGCAAAATACGGCTTGGACGCCGATGGAATTTATACTCGCGTGCGAAAATCCGTCGAAAGCCTGGGCGAGCGCAGCGACGTCCGCAAAAAATTAAAAATTGTAAAATAAGGGAAAATCGCAAATAATACGAGAAATTATTTTTCGCTAAAACAATCAAATGAAACCAACCACAAAATTACTGACGTTTTTCGCTTTTTTAGGTTTAATTGCTTTTACTGCCGGTTGCCCCGGTAATACAACGAAAACGAACACAACTGCAAACGCGGCACGAAACACCGCCAATCCGATTCCAACCGCTAATCCGAATGCTCCGGCTGGCGCGCAGCCGCCGAATATGCGCGGCGCGGCAACTGCCGCCGTGACGGTCGAAGAATTCGCCGATTTTCAGTGTCCGACGTGCGCGACCGTTCACGAAATGATGAAAAATGTCACCGGCGTTTACGGCAGCCGAATCAAATTCATCTACCGCAATTTTCCGCTGACGCAGATTCATAAAAACGCATACGATGCCGCGCTTGCCGCCGAAGCCGCCGGTTTGCAGGGCAGATTTTGGGAAATGCAAAATCAGCTTTTCACCAATCAGCAGGCGTGGTCGAATTCGAGCGACGCGCGCACGTTATTTACCGGCTATGCGGAAAAAGTTGGTCTGGACACCGAAAAATTTCAGAGCGATCTGGTTGCCTTGCCGACCAAACAAAGAGTTGATTCTGACATCGAACGCGGGCGCGCTCTGAATGTCAGCGGCACGCCGACGATCTACATCAACGGCAGAACAGTGCCGCCGGCACAGATGAATGTTGACTCGCTTCGTTCGCTGATTGATGCCGAACTGCAAAACGTCGCCCTTAAAAATCAGTCGCAGCCGCCAGCCGGTTCGACCGCTCCGAGCGCAACAGCAAATACGAGCGCAACGGCGAATACGAGCGCAACGGCGAATACAAGTGCTGCTAATTCAACTCCAACGAATACGAGCGCGGCAAACGGCGCAAAATAATTCTAAAAGAATGGAAAATCAGCAAGTATTTATCAATTCAAACCGAAGCGCAATCGCCAAAATTCCTTTACTGGCGGCGATTGTCGCTTTAATCGGAATAATTGACGCTGTTTATCTGACCGTTCATCATTTCACCGCCGAGCCTGTTCCGTGCACGATTCTCAACGGCTGCGAACAGGTTTTGACGAGCAGTTACGCCGAAATGTTCGGCATTCCGACGGCGGCGTTCGGCGTTGCAGCGTATCTGACAGCTTTTCTGCTGGCAATTTTAACGGCGTTCGGCAATCGGCAGTTGTGGAATTTATTCGGCGCTCTGGTTGTCGTGATGGCGATTTTCACCGGCTGGCTGGTTTATCTGCAGGGTTATATTATTGAAGCTTTCTGCCAGTTTTGCCTGATTTCGGCGGCAACAACTTTTACTCTTCTTGTAATTTTTCTCGTTTCAAAATTTATCCGCGCCAAGTAAAATCGCGCTGATTTAATTCTATTTAAAACTGTTTTTTCCGTCCGTGCGAATAACGTATTGAACGGGCAAAAGAGATGCGAAGCAGAAACTTGTGCTTGAGCGGATTATAGTCGCTCGCCGATTTGGAAAATCAGCCGAACGGTGAGATTGAAAATTAAGTTGAAATTTGAGCGCGGAAAAGCCTGAAAACCGGACAACGGCAGCGCACGATGATTGAGCGGCAAATAGTGCGGTCAATTGAGTTAAAGATGCGATTGCGGCTTCAAAATAACAAGTTTACTTGGCAAATTCTTAAAAAATAGGTTAGCTTAGAAATATAATCCATTGAAAAGGGTATAACGTGGCTCAAGCTATCCTACATCGCATTGCTTCCGGAGATAAAACCGCCGTTCAAGACTGTCTGAAATTTTACGGAGGTCTGGTTTGGTCTTTGGCGCGCAAAATGTCGCCGAATACCGACGATGCGGAAGATGCAGTGCAGGAAATTTTTATAGATATTTGGAAGAATGCCGAGCGTTTCGATGAATCTCAATCGTCGGAAACAACCTTTATCGCGATGATTGCGCGTCGCCGTTTGATTGATCGGCTGAGATATTCGAACCGGCGAATATCGGCTTCTTCTCTTGAAGATGTTGTTGCCGAACCCGCGAACAATTCAAACGAAGATTTACAAATATGCGTCGAAGCGAAAGAAGCCGCGCAAGCGCTGAAAACGCTGCGTCCGGAGCAGCGCCAGGTTTTGCAGCTTTCGATAGTTCAGGGATTGTCGCACCAGGAAATTTCGGATGCAACCGGAATGCCGCTCGGAACAGTCAAAACACATGCCCGACGCGGATTACTGCAAGTCAGAGAATTTTTAGGACTCGGTAACTCAAATACAGAAAAGGAGGTTTCGCGATGAACGACTTGGAACGCCAAGAAAAAATGCTTGACCTCCTGACCGAAAAAGCAATCTCCGGATTGGACGAACAAAGTCAGCAGGAATTGAAAGAATTATTAAACAATTATCCCGAATGGCACGACGGTGAGGAAACTCTCGCGTTGACTGCCGCCGCTATTAAACTGTCCGCTTTCACTCCGGACGAAGAAATACCGGTACACTTGAGCGCGAAAATTTTGGCGCAGTCGGAGCGCTATTTTTCAACCAGCGAGAACGAAGGTAAAGTCGTTGAGTTCAGACCGCGCACCGAAAAGCAAACGGAATCGGTTGCGCCCGCGCCGGTCGTTGCTGATTCAAAGGCTGGAATATCCGTTTGGAATTGGGCTGGCTGGGCGATTGCCGCCGCCGCCTGCATCGCTTTGGCAATCAATCTCTGGTTGCCGCGCACGACCGAATCGCCAGTTTTGACAAATAATCAAGCGCCGTCGACGCCGACCGCGCCGCCGCTGCCGGGTTTGTCCGAACAACGACAACAGTTTTTAGCAAGCGCGCCGGATCTCGTGCAAGAAAATTGGGCGGAAGCGAATCCGAAAGAGCCGCGTAATATCGAAGGCGACATCGTGTGGAGCAATGCTCTGCAAAAAGGATTTGTGCGGTTCCGCAATCTGCCGGTCAATGACAAAACGAGGGAAACTTACCAGCTCTGGATTTTTGACGCCAATCAAAACGAAAAAACCCCGATTGACGGCGGCGTTTTTGACGTGGACGCCAACGGCGACGTGATCGTGCCGATCAACGCGAAGCTGAAAGTGCAGAAACCGACGATGTTTGCCGTTACCAAAGAAAAACCGGGCGGCGTCGTCGTCTCTGATCCGAAAAGAGTTGTCACAATTGCCAAAATTGAAACCTGAAACAATTTTGCCGCGTAGAACACAAGTAAATTAACAAATCAACGGGTTTTTGATTGAGAGTCGAAGGATTCGGTTAGCGATCAAGACCTTTTTCCATCTTAAAATTAAAAAAATAAAAAGGAGTCTGCGATGTTTGTAAAGCGATTTTTCGTTTTGAGTTTATTATTAACCTTCGCTATTTCAACAAATATGGTTTTCGCTCAGAAAAGCGAGAAGCTTCCCCCGATCAAATTCACCGAGTACAAGTTGAAAAACGGTTTGCGCGTGATTATGCATCAGGATAAGTCAACGCCGATTGTTGCCGTTAACGTCTGGTATCACGTCGGTTCAAAAAATGAAGTGACGGGACGCACCGGCTTCGCTCATCTTTTTGAGCATATGATGTTTCAGGGATCGAAGAATTATGACGCCGATTATTTCACGCCGCTGCAGGAAGCCGGTGCGAACATCAACGGCTCAACCAATTCCGACCGCACGAATTATTACGAAGTTTTGCCGTCGAATTTTCTCGAACTGGCGCTTTATATGGAAGCTGACCGAATGGGCGGCTTGCTCGAAGCGATGACGCTCGACAAACTGAACAACCAGCGCGATGTCGTGAAAAACGAACGCCGCCAGCGAGTTGATAATCAGCCGTATGGAACGGCTGGCGAAAGAATCGGCGAAATTATGTTTCCGAAAGGACATCCGTACAACTGGTCGGTCATCGGTTCGCTCGATGATTTATCAGCCGCTTCGCTCGACGACGTAAAAGGCTTTTTCCGTCAATATTACGTGCCGAACAACGCTTCGCTCGTGATCGCCGGTGATTTCGATCAAAATCAAGCGAAAACCTGGGTTGAGAAATATTTCGGCGGAATCGCCAGCGGAAGCGAAATTACGCGTCCGAATCCGGCGATGCCGAAATTAGACAAAGAAACGCGCGTCGCGGTCGAAGACAGCGTTCCGCTGCCGCGTGTTTATATGGTTTGGCACAGCGTTCCGCAGGGCGATAAAGACGAAGCCGCGCTTGATATTCTCGGCTCGGTTCTTTCCGCCGGACGCGGTTCGCGCTTGCAGAGTAGCTTGGTTTACGGTAAAGAGTTGGCGCAGCAAATCGGCGCCGGAAACGGAACGCGCGAAGTCGGCGGAACTTTTCAAGTTACCGCGACCGCACGACCGGGCAAAACTCTGGAAGAAATTGAAAAAGAAGTAAATGTCGAAATCGAACGCATCAAACAGACTCCGCCGACGGCTGACGAAATCGCGCGCGCTTTG
>SXVE01000323.1 GCA_005790265.1 Acidobacteriota bacterium
GCTCGAAAAAGGAAACGCGCGCAATTTGACCAACACGCCCGGAGCTGCCGAACGCGATCCGGCGTGGTCGCCGGACGGTAAATGGATTGCGTATTTCTCGGATGAATCGGGCGAATATGCGCTGCATCTGCGCGATCAAACCGGAATGGGCGAAGTCAAAAAAATCTCTCTCGGAAATCCTTCGTCGTATTTTTACCAGCCGCATTTTTCGCCGGACAGCAAAAAGATTTTGTTTACCGACAAGCGTTTAAACATCTGGTATTTAGACATTGAAAAAGGCGCGCCAATCAAAGTTGACACGACCGTTTATGAAAATCCGTTTCCCGTGCTCGATCCGTCGTGGTCGCCCGATTCCAAATGGATTGTTTACACGAAACAATTAAAAAATCGTTTGTGCACCGTTCACGTTTACTCGCTCGATTCCGGCAAAGCGATGCAAGTCACCGACGGACTTTCCGACGCGCGTTACGCCGCGTTCGATAAAAGCGGAAAATACATTTATTTTACCGCGAGCACCGACAACGGAATGACCAACGGCTGGCTCGATATGTCGAGTTTTCCGTTTCAGACGACGCGCAGCGTGTACGCGATTGTGCTGAAAAAAACCGATCCGTCGCCGCTTGCGCCCGAATCGGACGAAGAGAAAATTGACGACGGCAAATCCGCCGCCCCGAAAATGCCCGGCGCGAAACCCGAACCGGTCGTTGTCGCGATTGACGCTGATAAAATTTTGCAGAGAATCGTCGCGCTGCCGCTTCCGGCGCGCAGTTATCAAGGTTTGTGGGCGGGAAAAGCGGGAACTTTCTTTTTGCTCGAAGCGATTCCGGCGAGCGGCACGACGACGACTCCGCAAACGGGCGGCGCGCTGCACCGTTTTGAAATGGACAAGCGCCGAGCCGAGAAAATTCTCGACGGCGTCACCGCTTTTGACGTTTCGGCGAACGGCGAAAAAATGCTGTTCGGTCAGTTTCCCAATCGCTACACGATTGCTTCAACTTTTCTGCCGATGAAACCGGGCGAAGGCGTTTTGAACGTCGGCGAAATGGAAGTGATGGTTGATCCGCGCGAAGAATGGAAACAGATGTATAAAGAAGCGTGGCGCATTCAGCGAGATTTTTTCTATGATCCCGGTTTTCACGGTTTGAATTTGAAACAGGCGGAAGAAAAATATCGCCCGTATTTGGAAAGCGTGGCGAGCCGCGCCGATTTGAATTATTTGTTTCAGGAAATGCTCGGCAACATGACGGTCGGACATCACAATTCGACCGGCGGCGACGTGCCGCAGATCACGCGTTATTCGGGCGGACTGCTCGGCGCGGATTATACGATTGAAAACGGACGCTACCGTTTTGCTCGAATTTACAACGGCGAAAACTGGAATCCCGGACTTTTTGCGCCGCTCACGCAGCCCGGCGTTAACGTTAACGAAGGCGATTATTTGATCGCCGTGAACGGGCGCGAAGTCAAAGCGACCGACAACATTTACTCGTACTTTCAGCAAACCGCCGGAAAACAGATTTTGATTAAAGTCAGCCGGAACGCGGACGGCTCGAATGCCCGCGAATACACAGTCGTTCCGGTAGCGAGCGAACAGGGTTTGCGCAATTTGAACTGGATTGAAAGCAATCGCCGCAAAGTCGCCGAGCTTTCCGGCGGCAAGCTCGCCTACGTTTATTTGCCGAATACCGGCGGCGCGGGCTACACGAACTTCAATCGCTATTATTTCGCGCAAATTGACCGCGAAGGCGTGGTGATTGACGAACGTTTTAACGGCGGCGGTTCGGCGGCTGATTATTTTATTGATTATATGCGCCGCCCGCTGATGAATTACTGGTCAACCAGGGAAGGCGAAAATTTCACGACGCCGGTCAGCTCGATTTACGGACCGAAAACGATGATCGTCAACGAATACGCCGGTTCGGGCGGCGATTTGCTGCCGTGGCTGTTCCGCGAAGCGAAAGTCGGCGCCATTGTCGGCAAGCGAACGTGGGGCGGACTCGTCGGAATTTACGCTTATCCGCAATTGATTGACGGCGGCAACGTTACCGCGCCGCGCGTCGCTTTTCGCAATTTGAAAGGCGAACTCGACATCGAAAACAAAGGCGTCGCGCCCGACATTGACGTTGATCTCGACCCGAAAATGTGGCGGCAGGGTCGCGATATTCAGCTCGAAAAAGCGGTCGAGATAACAATGGCGGAAATCAAAAGAAATCCGCCGAAAACTCCGGCGAACGGCGCTTTTCCCAATTACCAGAAACCATAGAACGGAAAATGGAAAATGGATAATGGATAATGGATAATTAAGAGATAAAGAAAAAGAACGGAAAGCACCAAAGAAATTTCAATCTTAACTGTTCTTTTTTATTATCCATTATCCATTTTCCATTATCCATTTTTTATTTGTTCAAAGATTTCCACGCCTGTTTCGCTTCGGGCAGTGTGAGCGCGGCGATGCCGAGATTGGTCAGCGCGCCCGCGATGCAGTAGCCGCACCACGCTTTTTCTTTGGTCGGCATCTGGTAAAAATACCAGCCGGCGACCGCCGCTTCGACA
>SXVE01000324.1 GCA_005790265.1 Acidobacteriota bacterium
GATGGAATAGTCGAAATAAAGCGTTGGATTAGGCAAGGAAGATAAGCGCGATTGGCGAAGGGGGTGAAAAGATGTCAACGGTTTTAGAAAGAGCGGTAATCAATGAATACGGTTTGTCGAGATTCGTTTTGCAGTTTCGTCCGTTTGTGCAGATGAATGATGAACAGTTTTTTGATTTTTGTCAGGCGAATCGTGATGTCAGAATCGAGCGCAGCAAAGACGGAGAAATAATTATTATGCCGCCGACGGGAGCGAATACGGGCGAAAGAAATTCGGAAATCAATTTTCAGTTGAAACTTTGGGCGAAGAAAAATAAACGCGGCAAAGTTTACGATTCTTCGACCGGTTTTATTTTGCCGAACGCCGCGACGGTTTCGCCCGACGCTTCGTGGATTTTGAAAGAAAGACTCGAAAAATTTACCGCCAAACAGCGCGAAAAGTTTCTGCCGCTGTGTCCCGATTTTGTCGTTGAACTGCGTTCGGCTTCCGACAGTCTGAAAGATTCGCAGGAGAAAATGCGCGAATATATCGAAAACGGCGCACGGCTCGGCTGGCTGATTGATCCGAAAAATAAACGAGTTCACATTTATCGCGCAAACGGCGAAATTGAAGTTTTAGAAAACCCGACGAAAGTTTCGGGCGAAGATGTTTTGGCAAATTTTGAACTCGATTTGACGGAAATTTGGTAAAAGCGATAATCAATCAGTAATTTTTATTTTTGCCGAATGCCGAAAAAACGCAGCAATCTACAAAATAAATCCGAACTTCTCGCCGTCCGCTCGCTTTTGGGCGCAATCGGCGCGCTGCCGCTCGAAACTTCGATGCGGTTCGGCAAGCGCGTCGGCGTTTTTCTCGCCAAGCGCTTTCCGCAACTGCAAAAAACCGCCCGGCGAAACTTAGAAATCGCGCTTCCCGAACTTTCCGCCGCAGAAAAAGAAAAAATCGTGCACGGCACGTTTGAGTCGCTCGGTCGGCATCTCGGATTCGTCTCGCATTTTCGCAAATTTGAGCGCGAAGATGTGCGCAATTTGGTCGAACTCGTCGGCAAAGAGGAAAATTTCGATCCGGCTTACGCTCGCGGCAAAGGCGTTTTGTTTTTCACCGGGCATTTCGGCAGTTGGGAAGTTTTTAATCTTTTGCCGCCCGCATTCGGTTTCGGGATGAATATTCTGGTGCGCCGAATTGATAATCCGCTGATCGAAAAATACGTTGAACAATTTCGCACGCGGTTCGGTTCGATTACTTTGGACAAAACCAAATCGGCGCGCAAAATGTTTCGCGCGCTCGAAAACGGCGAACTGCTCGGCATTTTGGCGGATTTAAATGTTCAGGAAAAAGAAGGCGTTTTCGTTGATTTTTTCGGCGTTCCGGCTTCGACGACGACGAGCATCGCGAAACTCGCGCTGAAAACCGGCGCGGCGGTCGTTCCGGCTTTCGCCGTTTGGGAAGAAGCGAAAAAGAAATACGTCGTTTATCTCGAACCGGAAATCGCATACGAATCGGGCAACACATCCGATGAAAACGTGCGCGAGTTAACCGAAAAAATCACGAATGTCGTCGAAAAATACGTGCGTAAATATCCGGAACAATGGTTTTGGATTCACAAACGCTGGAATACGCGACCGGCGGGCGAAGAAAATTTGTACCGCTGAAACGATTACAGCTGCGGATTTTTTTCGATAAATGCCAGCAGATTTTTGACGTAATCGCGAAAATTCGGACAAGCGATTTGATAAGGCGCGAGCAGTTCGGCGGCGACGCTCGTATCGTAATTTTGCGGAACGAAAAAATACGGCACTGCCGAATGCGGCAAACCGGTGAGCGGCGGCGATATTTTCAAGTAAAGCGACCATTCGCTGAGCTTCGGCGGAATGGACACGACCGATTTGCGACCGCTTAAATTTTCGGCAATCGCATCGAAAAGCTCTTCGGTCGTCAGCGGATTCGGGTCGGCGAGCGCGATGGTTTTCCCCGTCGCTTTTTCATCTTTGGCAAGCGCGGCGATTCCCTCAACGACGAAATCAACCGGCACGAGATTGAGCCGCACGTTTTCATTGCCGACGTTGACGAAGCGCAGCAAACTCGGCGCGCGGCGCAAATAAAGCATCAAGTAGTAAATGCCGTCGTATTTCGCCGTTTCGCCGGTTTGCGAATCGCCGACGACGACCGACGGGCGAAAAATCGTCGTCGGAATTTCCGATTTCAATTTTTCGACTTCCATTTCCGCGAGATATTTTGTTTCCTCGTAATAGTTGCGAAATCCGGCGCTGTGCTCCAGCTCGGTTTCAAGAATTTTGCCGCTTCTGAGTCCGGCGACGTAACACGTTGAAACGTAATTATAACGACGCAAATTCGGCAGTTTTCCGGTGAATTCGTTGACGTTGCGCGTGCCTTCGACGTTGACGCGAAAAGCGGAGTTTTTTTCCACCGCCAAATCGTAGACAGCGGCAAGATGATAAACGTCGGTCGTTTCCTTTTTGATAATTTCGAGATCGCCGTCGGCAATTCCCAAATCTTTCAGCGTAATATCGCCTTCGACGAGCGCGAAATTTTCCGGATTCGTCTGCGTTTTAGCGGCGATTTTTTCGAGATCGCTCATCGCTTTTTTGATGAACTGCGGCTGCACGAGCAAAAAAAACTGCGTGTCGGGCGCGGCAAGTCGCTCGACTAATCTTTCGGCAATAAAACCCGGAAAACCGGTGAGAAAAATTGATTTGCGGAAACTCATATTTTTATTTTTTCAACAAAATTGAATGCTAATATAACGCACATTCTAGATTTTCCCTCGCTCGAAACGCTTTTAATTTATCAAAACTTTGTATAAATGTTTCGATAAACGCATAATATTAAGCAACTTAGCAAATTGCGACGATGCTTTGCGTCAGGTTAACAGAATGAACACACAAGAAACGAAAACCCCGAACGAAGCGACAGAAATGACGGACAGCGAAATGTTTGAAAAACCGACGACCGAAGATTTTGTAAGCGAGCTGCGCGAGCCGCGCTGGTCAGTTGTTAGTTTTGAACTGCGCGCGGCGAAAAATTTAACTTATGCGGAAGCCGAACAGCAAATCGCCCGAATGAAAAAAGAAGGAATTTCCGGTTTGTGCATTATCACCGATGAAGCAGCCGAGAGAATCGCCGCCGAAAAATAACGAAAATTCGCCGCCAATTTCAGAACCGATTGGCTTTTGAAAATTAAAAAGCGAACTTTTTTGTCAGCCGTTTGGCGGATTCTCAACCTGCTTCGATCTCCAAAATCACTTTGCCGAAACTTTCGTTTGATTCGAGATATTGATGCGCTTTTTTCACTTCGTCAATTGAGAAAATTCGGTCAATATTCGCTCTTACTTTTCCGGCGGCAAGCAAAGGCAGCACTTTTTCAATAAAAACTCGATTTGCCCGCGCTTTTTCCGCTGGCGGACGCGAACGCAAAACCGTGCCGATAATCCGCGCGCGTTTAGTTAAAACCGCACCGAGATTAAATTTTTCGGCGATTGCGCCGCCGGTCAAACCGACCGAAATCAATCTGCCTCGCGGCGCGAGCGCTTCAATGTTCGCCGCCAGATATTTAGCGCCGACCAAATCCAAAATTACGTCCGCGCCTTTGCCGCTCGCGCTTTCCGATCTGACTTTTGCGGCGAATTCCGACGGACGATTTTCTATTAAATCGTCCGCGGCGAGAATCGCGCAGTCAAGCCCGAATTCGGCGCATTTCGCGAGTTTGTCCGCTGTGCGCGAAGTTCCGATAGTGCGAATATTATGCGCTTTCGCCAATTGCAAAGCGGCGAGTCCGACGCCCGAACCGACGGCGTGAATCAACAGCGTTTCGCCTGCGCGCAGTTCGCATTGATCGAATGCCGCGTCATAAGCCGTGATAAAAACTTCGGGAACGGCGGCGGCTTCGACAAAAGAAAGATTTTCGGGAATTGCGGCAAGCAGCGATTCTTCGGTCAGCAAAAATTCCGCCTGCGCGCCGCCCGCCGTAATGCCGAACACGCGATCACCGACTTTGAAATTGCGCACGTTTTCACCGATTGCGGCGATTTCGCCCGCAAATTCCAAACCGGGAATTCGTTCGGGAAAACCTTCGGGCGCGGGATAAAATCCTTTGCGCTGCACGATGTCGGCGCGATTTAACCCGGCGGCTTTCACGCGCACCAAAACTTCCGTATCGCGCGGCGCAGACGGATTTTGCACTTCACGAATTTCCAAATTTTCCGCCGCACCGAATTCGGCGATGTAAACAGCTCGCATAAATATAAGTTTCAGGTTTGAAGTTTCAGGTTTCAAGTTTCGGGTTTCAAGTTTTAGATTGTAAATTTGCGTTTTTCGATGATGGCGACACGAAAATTTACAAACCTAAAACTTGAAA
>SXVE01000325.1 GCA_005790265.1 Acidobacteriota bacterium
GAAAAATCACGCAAATCGAAGAAATCCGCAGCGGCGGCAGATACCTGTCGCAAAACGATCTGCGCGTCCATTTCGGACTCGGCAAAGCGACGCAAGTGGATTCAATCGAAATCCGCTGGACTTCCCGCAAAACCGAAACGATCAAAGACATCGCGGCGGACAAATTTTACGCGGTTTTAGAAGGCGAAGGAATTGTTCCTTTTGAAAAAGTTCGTCCGAAAATGAAGAAATGAAAATCTTGAGAAAAAATAAATTTTTCAGCGCGGCGGTTTTAATCGCCGTTTTGACGGGCGCGAGTTTCGCCGCCGATCAGGTGAAAACGAAAAACGGCGTTGTCGAAGGGACGGGAAAACAAAAATCCGGCGTTCGGATGTTCAAAGGAATTCCGTATGCCGCGCCGCCAATCGGCGATTTGCGCTGGAAACCGCCGCAACCCGCGAACGATTGGAAAGGGGCGCGCGACGCGACAAAATTTGCCGCGCGTTGTATGCAGCATCCGGTTTTCAGCGATATGGTTTTTCGTTCCGACGGTTTGAGCGAAGATTGTCTTTATTTAAATGTCTGGACTTCGGCAAATAAAAAAGGCGAAAAGTTGCCGGTTCTGGTTTATTTTTACGGCGGCGGTTTTGTGGCGGGCGACGGTTCCGAGCCGCGCTACGACGGCGAAAGTTTGGCGGCGAAAGGCGTTGTCGTCGTGACGATGAGTTATCGTCTCGGCGTTTACGGCTTTTTCGCGCATCCCGAACTCTCCAAAGAATCGCCGAATCGGGCTTCGGGAAATTACGGACTGCTCGATCAATCCGCCGCGCTTCGCTGGGTGAACGAAAATATCGGGGCGTTCGGCGGCGATCCGAAAAAAATCACGATTGGCGGCGAATCGGCTGGTTCGTTTTCGGTCAGCGCGCAGATGGCTTCGCCGCTTTCGAGAAATTTAATCAGCGGCGCCATCGGCGAAAGCGGTTCGGTGGTTTCCAACAAATCCGGCTTGCGCGTCGTGCCGCTTGAGGAAGGCGAGAAAAAAGGCGTTGAATTCTCCAAAAGCGTCAACGCGAATTCCCTTAAAGAACTTCGCGCTTTGACGACCGAACAAATCCAGGAAGCGACGAAAACGCCCTGGAAATGGTCGTTTCCGATGACGATTGACGGATATTTTTTCAACGAATCGCCAATTAAGACTTACGAAGAAGGCAGACAGGCGAAAGTTCCGCTTCTCGTCGGCTGGAATTCCGAAGAATCGAATTGGCGTGCGGTTCTGGGAAACAGCGAGCCGACACCGGAAAACTACGAAAAAGTTATCAAGGCTAGATTCGGCGATAAAGCGACGGAAGTTTTAACACTTTATCCCGGAAAAACCAAGGAAGAAATTATCCAGTCGGCAAACGATTTGGCGGGCGATCAATTCATCGCCTACAGCACTTGGAAATGGGCGGACGTTCACAGCCGGACGAGCGGCGCGCCCGTCTATCGTTATTATTACGCGCATCCGCGCCCCGCGATGAAAAACGCGAAAGACAACGCGAACACGCCGAAAGGAGCGGTTCACGCCGCTGAAATTGATTATGCTTTCGGAAATCTGGCGACGAACGATGTTTTCGCTTGGACGGACGAAGATTACAAAGTTTCAAACGTAATGGAAAATTTCTTCGCCAATTTTATCAAAACCGGAAATCCGAACGGGGCAAATTTGCCGGAATGGAAAAAACTTTCGACAACAGAGCCGATTTATTTTATGCGCATTGACGCAAATTCCGGCTCGGAAATCGAAACGCAGCGGGCGCGTTATTTGTTTTTGGATAAATTTTAATTCGTCGGAATGAAGAAAATATTTTTTCTTACAATTTTAATTTTTCTCGCGCAAATTTCGGTTTTTGCGCAAACGGCGGCGATTTCTTTTGCCGACGTTTCGGCGGCGAGCGGCGTCAATGTTTCGCACGTTTCGACGCCGGAAAATCGTTATATCATCGAATCAATGAGCGGCGGCGCGGCGGTTTTTGACTGTGATAATGACGGATTTTTGGACGTGGCGACGGTCAACGGTTCGTCGGTCGATAATTTTAAGAAAGGCGGGGATACGTTCGTCACGCTTTACCGGCAGATTGACGTAGAAAAATCGAAGACGCCGAAGTTTGCGAATGTGACGGAAGCAGCGAATCTGACGCGCAAAGGATGGGGAATGAGCGTGACGGCGGTTGATTTTGACGCGGACGGCATAACTGATTTGTTCGTCACCGGGTTTGGCGGCAATGCGACTTATCGCGGCAGAGGCGGCTGTCAGTTTGAAGACGTCACCGAAAAATCCGGTTTGAAAGGCGCTGGTTTTCAGACCGGCGCGGCGTGGGCAGATTATGACCGCGACGGCGATTTAGACGTTTTCGTTGCCGGTTACGTTTCTATTGATTTGAACAACTTGCCGGTTTTCGGCAGCTCGCAGACGTGTTCATTCAAAAACATTCGCGTCCAATGCGGTCCGCGCGGGCTTCCCGGAGAGCGCGATTATTTTTACCGCAATAAAGGCGACGGAACTTTTGAGGAAGTCGCCGAGAAAATCGGCGTCGCGGACAAAGCGAAGTATTACGGATTGGGCGCGATTTGGGGCGATTACGACGATGACGGCTGGCTCGATTTTTATGTTGCCAACGACGGCACGCCGAATTATTTAGACAAAAACAACGCGGACGGAACTTTCGCCGATGTCGGCTTTCAAACCGGCACGAGTTACAGCGGCGCGGGCGTCGAACAGGGTTCGATGGGCGTGGCGTGGGGCGATTACGACAACGACGGCAAAATAGATTTGTTCACGACGAATTTCGACAACGAACACAACACTCTGTATAAAAATCTCGGCGCGAAAGGTTTTCTGGACGTTTCGATGGAAACGAAAGTCGGCGCGGTCAGCAAACCGTTTGTCGGCTGGGGAA
>SXVE01000326.1 GCA_005790265.1 Acidobacteriota bacterium
CATTCAACCCTTAATTTACAGCGCGATTCGCGACGCGATTCGTTCGGTGACGCTTTTGGGAAATTCATTAAAAACGGCGACTTTCAAAATCGAAACGCTAAAAAGACGCGCCGAAGAAAATTTCATCACCGTCACCGAACTCGCCGACACCATTGTCCGCCGCGAAGATTTATCGTTCCGCGACGCGCATCACATCGTCGCCAAGTCGGTTAAAGACGCTCTCGCCGCCGGCAGCGAAATCACGCACGAAATTATGCAAACCGCCGCGCGCGAAATTATCGGCAGAGAACTTTCAATGACCGCCGAAGAAACCGTTGCCGCGATGTCAGCGGAAAATTTCGTCGGTATCAGAACGATTTTCGGCGGACCCGCGCCCGAAGAAACGCGCCGCGCTTTGTCGGTTGAACGAGAATCGGAAAAACTTGACGAAAATTGGTTCGCCGAAAAGACGAGCGGTTTGGAAAGTTCGGCGGCGAATTTGAGAAATATTGTTGACGGATTTTTGCGTTAATTAAATAACAAAAACTTTTAGTGAAAAGCCGTAAATCGCGAGGTTTGCGGCTTTTTAATTTTGAAAAAACGAAGCGTAAACATATTTTTCGCAAAAAAAATCAAAGATTGTATAATTGCTCGAAAAATAGAAATTTCTTTCACTTGGAAAAATAAAATGAAGCTATCAGCCAATCAGAAACGGCTCATCGAGCGCGTCGTCAATGTTTTTGAAACCGGGAAACCGGACGGGAATTACAGCGCGATTGCCATTTTCAGCGACGGACCGCACAATATTCGCCAGATTACTTATGGTCGCTCGCAGACGACCGAATACGGAAATCTGCGTGAACTCGTGGGTAAATACGTCGCGGCGAAGGGAATTTACAGCCAAAATTTAAAGCCTTTCGCCGAAAAAGTCGGCAGCGTTCCGCTCACTGACGATGCGGTTTTTAAGGATTTACTGAAAAAAGCGGGCAAAGAAGATGCGGCGATGCGAAAAGCGCAGGACGAATTTTTTGAGCAGCGATACTTTAAGCCCGCGATGAAATGGGCTGATGCGAACGGCTTTATTCTTCCGCTGTCAGCTCTTGTCGTTTACGATTCTTTTATTCACAGCGGCGGAATTTTGTGGACGATTCGCCAGATGTTTCCCGAAAATACGCCGATTTCCGGCGGCAATGAAATCGAATGGACGACGGCTTACGTCAACGCGCGGCACGAATGGCTCGCCAAACATCCGCGTCCAATCGTGCAGAAAACCGTTTACCGCACGCAATTTTTTAAGAACGAAATAAAACGCGGAAACTGGACGCTCGCCAAAACTCCGCTCACCGTCAACGGCGTCAAAGTCATTTGATAAATAATGTGCGCCGAACAATTTTTAATAAAAGTAGTATAATTCGCGTTATAAATTATGATTTCGGAAGGCAAAGAAAGTCCGCTCGCCGGTTGGCGAAAACGGCTTTACGAAATAGTTTTTGAAGCGGAAACGACTGCCGGAAAAGCGTTTGACATCGTCGTTATCTGGTTGATTCTGATCAGCGTCGCGGTTGTTTTGCTCGAAAGCGTGAAAAGCATTCGCGAAGATTACGGCGATATTCTTTTTGTCGCCGAATGGTTTTTTACGATTTTATTTTCCGTCGAATATCTGCTGCGTCTGGTCAGCGTGCGGCGTCCGCTGCGCTACATTTTCAGTTTTTACGGAATGATTGATTTGCTCGCCATCGCGCCGACTTACGTCAGCCTTTTCATTCCCGGCACGCATTATCTTTTGACGATCAGAATTCTGCGTTTGCTGCGCATTTTTCGCATTATGAAGCTGACCGAATACGTTTCGGAAGGCAAAGTCATCACCGGCGCGCTCAAAGCGAGTCAGCGAAAAATCAGCGTTTTTCTGCTTGCCGTGCTGACGATTGTGACGGTTTTCGGCTCGCTGATTTATGTGATCGAAGGCGAAGAACACGGTTTTACGAGCATTCCGACGAGCATTTATTGGGCGATTGTCACGCTGACGACCGTCGGTTACGGCGATTTGTCGCCGCAGACGCCGCTCGGCAAAACTCTCGCATCTATAATAATGATAATGGGTTACGCGATTATCGCCGTGCCGACCGGAATCGTGACGGCGGAATTGACGCGTTCAAACAAAGCGTATTCGACCGAACGCTGTCCCGAATGCAACGCGCAGGATCACGACGCGGACGCCGTTTTCTGCAAACACTGCGCGGCGCGTTTATAAGCGGGCGAAAATTTCGAGCAGTTTTTCGGTGTCGGTTAAATCTTCGATCAATGCGTCCGGCTGACATTCAGCGAGTTTTTCGCGCGTTTGATTTTTGCCGGTTAAAACGGCGACGCATTTCGCGCCGAAATGTCTGGCGCAGGCGATGTCGTTCGGCGTGTCGCCGATGACGATAAATTGTTCGGGTTTGAAGTCGAAATCGTATTTTTCGTTGAAAAGTTTCCCGGCTTCGGTCGCCAGATCGTTGCGGCGGTGAGAAACTTCGCCGAACGCGTTCGGCGCGCCATCGAAATATTTCCAGAGATCAATGGATTGCAGTTTCGCCTGCGCCGCGACCGAAAGATTGCCGGTCAAAAGCGCGTTGACAAAATTCGGGTTTTCGTCAGTCGCCGCTAAAATCTCATCGGCTCCGGCGAGTTTTTCGTAAGGTTCGCCGTTTTCCGCCAAAACAGTTGCCATTTCCGTTTTGAAAACTTCGAGCAATTCCTCTTTGCGCTCGAAAATTCGTTCCGGCGTCAAACCTTCGCTTTTCAATGCTTCATACATAATCTGCGTGTCGGTCATTCCCGACGGAACCAAATCGTCGAGATTTCCCGCGCTGCCGAAAACCTTTTGCAGCGTCCGCGAAAAATATTTTTTGTAACCGCCCTGAACCGTTGAGCGCATTAAAGTTCCGTCAATATCCCACAATAAGATACGCAGATTTTGAAGCAGATTTTTTGATTGTGAATTGTGAAGCGTGTGCGAATCGTGCATTTTTCGTGGTGTGATTTATTGTTATTTATTCTATTCGATAATCGCCAGAACGTCGCCCGCGTTGACGGTTGCGCCTTCCGCGAAACGGATTTCCTTGACGATTCCGTCTTTCGGCGATTTCATTTCGTTCTGCATTTTCATCGCTTCGACGACTAAAACCGGCTCGCCTTTTTCGATTTCCGCGCCGATTTCGACTAAAACGCGTACGAGTTTTCCGGGCATCGCCGTTTTGATTTCCGAAACGCCGTCCGCGCTCGCGCCTGCCGCATTTGCGCCGCGCAGTTTTTTCGGGTCGGTCAGCGATATTTCAAACTGATGATTTCCGATGTTGACGAAACCGTTCGGCGCGACGTAAATCTGATAAATGCGATTGTCGTGTTTGAGCAAATAAACGTTCGGCTCGACTTCCGACGCTTCGAGTTCATATTCGCGTTCGCCGACGCGCGCGAAAACTTTTTCGCCGTCGCGCTTAATTTCGACTTCGTGCTTTTCGTCGTTTAGTTCGGCTTGTAATTTCATAAGTACATTCAGCCACAGAGTTCACAGAGGACACAGAGGTTCTAAAAATTGTGTTCTTTTCTGTGAACTCTGTGAACTGTGTGGCAAATTCTATCTTCGCGTTGATTTGTCGTATTCGCTCTGCAAAAGTTTCATAAACTCGTCGCGCCGGTCATACAATCTTTTCGGTTCGCGCGGCTCGTGGCGGGCGAGCGCGTAAGCCGTAATCAGCGGCAGCGCGACGGTCGAATCAACGTAAGCGACGACCGCGTCGGGCAATTTGTCCGGGTCAACTTTTCCCCACGAAACCGCTTCCGCCGGTGTCGCGCCGGACAATCCGCCGGTGTCGGGACGCGCGTCGGTTACTTGCAGAAAGTAATCGTGACCTTTTTCGTCAATGCCGAGAACTTCCTGAATCTGCGGTTCGGTTTGGAGCGCGAAGTTTTTCGGGCTGCCGCCGCCCAAGATGAAAATCGCCGATTTTCCGCCTTCTTCCGATTGTTCGCCCGAATGGACGACGCCGCGTTTTGCCGCCAGCACAATCGAAGCGGTTTCGTTGACATCGAGATTCGGGTTCAAAACGAGTTTTCCGCCCTGCAATTCTTTGGCGGCGATGTTCATTCCGATTGATGAATCGCCGGGCGACGAAGTGTAGACCGGAACCGCATATTCGTAAGCGACGGCGAGCAGCGATTTGTTTTCAAGTCCGAGTTTTTTTTCGCGTTCGCGAATGTATTTTCCGGCGAGATAATGAAATTCCGCCGAACTCATCGTTTTTTGAAATTCGTCGTGTTCGATCAGGCGGCGGAAAAATTCGTCGGTGTCGAGCAGCACCGAATAATCAAAGAAAATATCGAAAATGCGCACGACTTCTTCTTCGCGCAGAATGCGGTCGTCGAGTTTGGCGTCGCCTTGATGCAAAGACAATCCGATGCCGAAATGCGTGTCGTGATAAAGATTCGCGCCGGTTGAAATGATCCAATCAATAAAACCGGCTTTAATCAGCGGAATAATCGCGGAAATTCCCAAACCGGCGGGCGTCAAAGCGCCGGTTAACGTCACGCCCACGGTCGTGTCCGGCTCCAGCATTTTCTTGTTAAAAAGCTGGCACGCTTCGCGCAGACGCGCGGCGTTGTACGCCATAAACGATTCGTCAATTAAATCCGCGAGCGCGGTATTTTTGTCAATCGGCGCCGGATCAATGCGTTTGCCGCTCAAAAATTTACTGCGTTTCTTTGCCATATTTATAGATTTGAACCGAGGTTCAATCGTTTGTCAAAGAAGCCGATTGATAAATTTCTTCCATCTGCGACCAGTCCGTATGCGAATCGAGAACGAAACCGCCGATCATAAATAAAACCGAAAAAAGATGCATCCCGCTAAAATCAATCTCGACTGGCGCGAAATAATCAATCAGTGAGAAAAGCATTAAAAGACTGACGAACCAAATTGACGTGCGCCGGAAAATCCAAAACCATTTGCCGTTTGTTCGGTCTTTTTCCCAACGCGATAATTTTTTTAAGTGTTTTTCGGACGAACGTGAATTCGTCTCATCGTTTGAAAATAATGAATTCATTTTTTTACTGCTTAATTTGGGGTTTTTTGAAGTTATTTGGTAATCGAAAAGGGCTTCCGACTGTTAAATATTCTAACGCTAAGTTTTAGCGCTAGTAAAGTCTGTGACGGCGGAAATATCATTTTTTGCCGTTTCGAGCAGGCATTTGCGGCATAAACAATCGCTAAACTCGCGGGAAATTTTCGCCGAAACCGGCGGCGGTATTTCGATTTTGAAACACCAGCATTCGCCGGTCTGCGCCGCGCAGGAAAATTCCTCGCCGCAGTTTTCGCATGTTATTTTTCGTTCGTTCATCAAAAAAGTTTTATTTCTGGTAAATAATTGAGCCGATTGTCTCGAGCAGTTTGGCAAAATCGAGCGGTTTGGAAAGATGCGTGGTGAAACCGGCGTCAACGGCGCGTTTTCGATCTTCCGAAGACGCGTAAGCCGTCAGAGCGATTGCCGGAACCGTTTGGTAATTCGGCAGCGCGCGCACTTTGTCAATAAATTCGTAGCCGTCCATGTCCGGCATTCCGATGTCGCTGAGAATGAAATCAAACGACTGTTCGGCGATTTTTTCCAGCGCCGCCGCCGCCGAATCCATACAAACGGCATCGGCGCCGCGTTTTTCGAGAAAAAGTTTCACCGGAAACATTCCGTCGCAATCATCGTCAACGAGCAGGAAAACTTTGCCGCTCAAAAGTTCGTCTTCGGAAATTTGGTCGGCGGAAACCGGCGTCGCTTCATCGGCTTCAGATTGTTCTCCGGTTTCCGCATACGAAGGAAACTCGAGGCGGAAAACCGCGCCTTGATTTTCGCCGCCGCTTTCGGCGCTCACTTTTCCGTCGTGCAGTTCGGTCAGATGTTTGACAATCGTTAAACCGAGACCCAAACCGCTGTGATGGCGCTGCGTCGTGCTGTCGGCTTGACGGAAACGGTCGAAGATATGCGGCAGAAATTCATCGCTGATGCCGATTCCCGTATCTTTGACTTCGATTTTGGCAGTCGCGTGATTTTTTATCAGCCGGAGCGTCACTGTGCCGCCGGACGGCGTAAATTTGATCGCGTTATTGCCCAGATTAACGACGATTTGCTGCAATCTTGTCGCATCGCCGGAGACTTCGACGATTTCGGCAGGCGTTTGAAATTCAAGCGCGACGTCTTTGGCGATGGCAAGCGGACGAATCATTTCCAGCGCCGAATCAATGACTTCTTTGAGATTGACGCGCGCTGAATCAATGCGCATTTTCCCGGAAATAATACGCGAAACGTCGAGCAAATCTTCGATCAAAGTGTTTTGCAGCCGGGCGTTGCGTTCAATCGTTTCAATCGCCTGTGCGGTTTGCTGAGGGTTGAGCGAACCGGTTTGCATCATTCGCGTCCAGCCGAGAACGGCATTGAGCGGCGTGCGCAATTCGTGCGACAGCACCGAGAGAAACTCGTCTTTGGCGCGATTGGCGGCTTCGGCTTCCTGCCGGGCATTTTGCTCGCGCAGCAAAACTCGTTCGCGCTCTGCTTCGGCTTGCTGCCGGGCGGTCACGTCTTTAAACAAAATGGCGACTTTGCGGCTGTTTAATTCGTCTGTGCGAAACGCATAGACATCAAACCATCTGCCCAGCGCTTCGGAACCGTGCGTAAATCTTGCCGGCTCGCCGGTCAACGCTACTTGTCCGTAAATTTCAAACCAGAAATCTTCTAAACCGGGAATCAACTGCCGCGCCGTTTTGCCTTTTTTTATTTCCCGGTTCAAAAGTCCGGTTTGTCGTTCAAACGCCGGATTGATTTCGAGAAAAACGTAATCCGTCGGTTTTTTATGTTCGTCGAAAATCATTTCGACGACGCAGAAACCTTCGTCAATCGAAGCGAAAAGCGCGCGATACTGCTCTTCGGTTTTCTGCAGAGCTTCTTCAGCAAATTTGCGGGCGCTGATGTCCAATCCGATGCCGTAAACTCTGATCGGTTCGCCGGATTCCGAATAAACCGCTTGTCCGCGTCCTTCCATCCAGCGCACCGAGCCGTCGGCGTGATGAAAGCGAAACTCGATTTGATATTCGGCACCGGCGGCAATCGCTTCGTTAACTTGCTGACGGATTCGGGCGCGGTCGTCCTGATGAACGAGCGCGTGAAATGAAGCGCGCGTTTGACCGAACGAATCTTTTGTCAGACCGAAAATTTCTTCGAGCTCCGGACTCCAGTTAACCGTGTCGGTCGCCAAATCCTGTTCCCACGCTCCGATGCGGCTGCTGCGCATCGCCAGCGCGAGCATCATCTGGCTTTCATTCAAAGTTTGTTCATCCAGTTTGCGTTCGGTAATATCGCGCGCGATGCCGATAAAACAAGGACGATTCTGATACCGGCTTTCGGCAAACGAAATTTCCATCGTGAAAATCGCCCCGTCGCGCCGCCGCGCCGGAATTTCTACTCGCTCCCAGTTCATCTTTTTTTCGCCGGTTTCCAGGTAGCGCGCGAACCCGCGGTAATGCCGTTCGCGCATTTCTTC
>SXVE01000034.1 GCA_005790265.1 Acidobacteriota bacterium
CGCGCGCATCGCCGTATCAATCAACAGCGGAATCGTTCCGTTCGGCGCTTGCGGGCAGTGCACGAATTGTTCAAACAAAAATCCGGCGCGCTGCACGACCGGCGAGAGAATCAGAAACCCGACGACCTCATTATCGCGCTCAGCGACGAAAATACGGCGGTCGCGCAGCCGCGCCAGCGTGTTCGGCTCGACGAGAAAATGCAGCGGCGGCAGATTTTTAGTCGCCAGCCACGCGCTCAAACACGAACGAAGCGCCGGATGATTGTGCGCCCGCTCGCTCGACCATTCGGCGACGCAAACGTTTTTATGACGCGCGCGGTTGATGCGATAGCGCAGCGATTTCGATTCGTCGTAGATGCGCCGCCAGTTTTGCGGATTCCACACCGGCTGCGCGCCGAGCAGAACGCGCGAATAACCGCCCGCCGCACGGCACAAATTTTCGAGTCTCGATTCGGCGCAAAAGTAACAAACCGCCGCGCCCGCCGCGCGCGCGTCCGCTTCAAATTCGGCGACGACCGCACCAAGGTTTTCAAAGGCGCAGACGGGCGCACCGGCAACGACGCGCACGCGCGCTGCGGTTTGATAACCGACGACCGCTTCGGCGTGGGCGGAAAACCAGTGTTCGATGCCGGGATTGACGATCTGATACGCGGTCGAATTCCAGCCGTAGCGCAAAATCAATTCGCGCGCGCGGGCGAGCGAAGCGAATTCGGCGGGCGCGGCGTCGAACGAAGAGTGAAGCGGTGCTGAATCAGGCTGCATTAATCAATCCGCGTGCCGTTTGCCGCGCGCCGCCGAAGCCGTGCGGCGGCGGCGAATCGTATTAAACGGGAAATTTCAGTGTAGCCGATTCGCCGCCAGCCGCAAAGAAACGAATGTGCGGGCGGCAAACTGCGCGGCTTTGATTATCAACGCCGAAACTCGATTTTCCGGCGGCGGCAGACGGCGTTATTTGAGCAGATGCCGAACGCGCGACAAATCGCCGTCGTTCGGCGCGGGCGACAAACCCAAAATGCGCGTCATCAGGTTGTAAATCTCGACGTTTTCAAACGGTTTGACGACGAGATTTTTCTTAAACGCCTTGCCGTGCGCGATGAACAGCGCGCGCATCGTCGGATCGGCGTTGTCGTAACCGTGTCCGCCGCGCACGACATCGAGCGTGCCTTTTTGCTGCGCTTCGTTGAACCGCTTGCGATTGGTAATGACCGTTCCCGGTTTGGGCACGACGACGAGCGGCGCGATGCGCGAGTTGGAACCGAACTTGTAGCGCGCCGGAAATTCGCCGCGCCGGTAAATATCAGCGGTCGCGGGCAGCTTGGCTTTGATGCGGCGGTAGATTTCTTCTTCTTTGCCCGCTTTCGGAAAAATCTGCGTGAATTCGCCGACCCAGAAAATGCGTTCCGCATCGTCCGCTGCAAAGAAATCATCGAGCACAATCGCATCGCGCAGACGATACGGCGCCATTCCGTGATCGGAAACGACGATCAAATTAACTTTGCGCTCGATTTTTCGCCGCTTCAAGCCGTCCATCAATCGTTTGATGTTCGCGTCAACTTTTAAGACGGCGGCGCGCGTCGCTTCCGAACGCGGCGACGCGGCGTGTCCGGCATCGTCCACGTCGGAAAAATACATTGTGACGACGCGCGGGCGCTGCGCTTTCGGCAGATCAAGCCAGCCGAGCACGGCATCAACGCGCTGCTCGTTCGGTAAATCGTGCTGATAAGTTTTCCAGTACGTCGGACGCGTGTTGTTAATCAAAGTTTCGGTGCCGGGAAAAAAGAATGCGGCGGCGCGTTTATTCTGTCGTTCGGCGGTTACCCAAATCGGTTCGCCGCCCCACCAGCGCGGATTCTCTACCTGCTCGCGCACGCTCAAACCGAACACCGCGCCGATTTCCCGGTCATACATATTGTTTTCGATGATGCCGTGACGGTCGGGATAAAGTCCGGTCGCGACCGTGTAATGATTCGGAAAGGTTTTCGACGGGAAAGCCGGAATCAGCCATTCGGCGCGCACGCCTTTGCGCGCCAGCCGGTTGAGCGTCGGCGGCTGATATTCGTTTAGATAATCGGGATGAAAGCCGTCGAGCGAAAGCAGAATAACGGTCGGCTCCAAATCTCTGATCGCGGGCTGCGCCGCCGCGCTTCGTAAAACGAAACAGACGAGTAAAAACAAAAAAACGATGCGCGCTAAATTAACTTTCATAGTGTGAAAGAATTATAGCGCGCACAATCTTAAATGAACATTAAATGATAATGCGAACCGTTTGGGATTCGGATACGCAATCGCCGCGGAACATTGAAAATTCGCCGGTCAAACCGCTTGCTGTTTCAAACGGCGCTTCTGATAAATGATTCCGGCGACGATCAGCGCGAGCGCGAACACAAAACTCGCGCCGATAATCAGCAGCGAAAGATTGCGCGTCTGCCCGATTGCGCCCGGTCGGTTATTGATGAATTCGAGCCGTTCGACGATGATGCCTTCGGCGTCGTCCGAATTATATTTGAGCTTGACCGCATCGCCTTCGGTGATTTCCAATCTGTCCGCGCCCGCGTAAACGAAAACGTTCGTGTCGCCGAGCGCCGGACCCGAAACGTTTTTCTGGTCGGCGATGTCGAGACGGAAAACGACGCGCTCGCCCGACACCCACGATTGAAACACGCCGCCGCTTGCTTCGCCCGCGCCCATCAATTTCGCCGCCGCCGAAAGACACAACAAAAGCGAAATCGCCGCCGCCGCCGCAATAATTAAAAGTCTGGACATAAAACACTCTCAAACCGCCGCCAAACCCGCGCCGCGCGCGCTGTTCGATGCGAAAAACCGAATTTTATGCGCCGAATACAAATGCATTCGCTTAAATCAAGACGGCAAAACACATTTCTCAATTACGGATTCAGACGAGTCAGCAAACGCGGGAAAGGAATCGTTTCGCGGACGTGTTCGATGCCGCACATCCACGCGACGCAGCGTTCGATGCCCATTCCGAAACCGGCGTGCGGCACGGCTCCGAATCTTCGCAGATCGAGATACCACTCGAAAGATTCTTTCGGCAAATTGTGCGCTTCGATTTGTTTTTCCAGAAAATCGAGATCGAAAGCGCGTTCGCCGCCGCCGATAATTTCGCCGTAACCTTCGGGCGCGAGCAAATCTGCGCCGAGCGCGAGTTCCGGGCGTTCCGCATCGCGCTCGAAATAAAACGCTTTGATGACCGCGGGAAAATGATGCACGAAAACCGGCTGATCGAATTGTTTTGAGATATAAGTTTCGTCGGGCGCGCCGAAATCGCCGCCCCACTCGAAATCGTTTTCGAGTTCGCCTTTGGCGAAACCTTCTTTGAGAATTTTGACGGCTTCGTCGTAATGAACGCGCGGGAAATCCGATTCGAGAATCGCTTCAAGCTTCGTCACATCACGTTCTAATACGGTTAACTCATTGCGCCGTTCATCCAAAACGCGTTTTACAATGAATTTGATCAGACTTTCGCCGAGATTCATCACGTCCGGCAATTGGGCAAACGCCATTTCCGGTTCGACCATCCAGAATTCCGTTAAATGACGGCGCGTTTTCGATTTTTCGGCGCGGAAAACCGGACCGAACGCGTAAGATTTACCGAACGCAGCGGCGGTCGCTTCGTTGTAAAGCTGACCGGACTGCGTTAAATACGCTTTGTCATCGTCGAAATAATCCACTTCAAAAAGCGTCGTCGTACCTTCGCAGGCGGCTGGCGTAAAAATCGGCGTATCGGCGAGAATAAATCCGTTTTCGTCAAAGAAATCACGCGTCGCTTTAACGACCGTGTGGCGCACTGACAAAACGGCGTGCTGTTTTTTCGAGCGAATCCAGAGATGGCGGTTGTCCATCAAAAATTCCGTGCCGTGTTCTTTCGGCGTAATCGGATATTCCGTCGCGTTCTGAATGATTTCCAAGCCGGTCACATCGAGTTCGACGCCGATGCTCGAGCGCGTGTCTTCTTTGACTTTGCCGTTAACGATGATCGAAGATTCCTGCCCGAGCGATTTCGCCGACTCGAAAAGCTGTTCGTCATTCGGTTTAAAGACGACGCACTGCACAATTCCGGTTCCGTCGCGCAGCTGCAAAAAAACGAGCTTGCCGCTCGAACGCGTGTTATAAAGCCAGCCTTTCAAAGTTACTTCTTCGCCGATGTGGTTTTTTAGTTCGTTGATATATGTCTGATTCATAGTTAATAAAAAATCTCTCGCAAGTTAAAAAGATTCTAATTGAAAAGACTTTGGTTGCAAAACCAAGCAATTTGACTTTTCTTTGTGCGACGCGCAAATTTTAAGTAAATGGCGGAAGAAAAAAAGAAGAAAAAGGTTAACTATTCGAGCGCGTGGATTGAAGCCCGGGAAATCGTTTGGAAAGCGCGCTGGCGATTGGGCATCGGCAGCGTTTTGATGCTCATTTCGCGGCTCGCGGGAATGGTTTTACCGGCTTCGACCAAATACGTCGGCGACGAAGTTTTTACGA
>SXVE01000035.1 GCA_005790265.1 Acidobacteriota bacterium
TCAACTTTATTCAGTCATCGAAAATGCGACAACCAATATTCCGTACGGCGATCAGCAATTGTTTTTTATTGACTTAGCCGTTCGTTTGACGCCGCCCGATTTGCTTGCTATCGAATGCCGGGAAAAAGTCGTCTGGCTCGGATCGTCGCGCGCGCCGCGACTGCAGTTCACAGCTGACGGCACATTGCGCACAACGCGCAATGCCGACGGCGAAGCTGTCCAATCGCGCATTGCTTTTGAACGCGGCGTGCTGACTTTCACTTCGCGCGGCGGCAAAGACAATTTGAGATTCACTTTTGCGCCGCTCGACGGCGGCAGGAGTTTGCGTGTCACGCGGCGCATTTCCGCGAAAGAATTAATCGAACCGGTCATAATCCAAACCGTCTACACAAAAATTGACGAAACGGCGCGCTGGGACGTTTTTGGCGACAATCAAACCGCTCGCCGCATCGAAACCGAAAAAAATCCCGATTCTCCGATTTCAAATTCAATAGCAACCGGCAATAATCGCGGCGGCGGTGATGAAGCGCAAACTTTAAACGTCGCGCTTGATCGCTGGATAGATTCGACGAATCGGCGCGATATTGATGCGCAGATGGATTTTTATATGCCGCAGATGCAGGCTTATTATTTGTCGCGCAATGCTTCGCGAAATGCCGTTCGCGCTGAAAAAACGCGCGTTTTCGGCGCGGCGACAGCCGTTGATATTCGCGCTGCCGAACCGGAAATAATTTTTCAGGAAAACGGACAGTCGGCAGTGATGAGATTTCGCAAAAAATATAAAGTCGTCAGCGGCGGACGCAGCAAAACTGGAGAAGTCGTTCAGGAATTGCGCTGGCGACGGAGCAATTCGGGATGGAAAATTTTCAGCGAGCGCGATATTCGAGTGATTAATTAAAGTGATTAATTAATCGGAATTGTTAAAAGGCTATTTCCTCAAACCTGTAATTCACAATATAAAAATCACTCAGCCGCTGATTTTTTGTTTCAAACAATATTATTGTATGAAACAAAAATCAGCGACTGTTTTAACTCTCTAAAATACCGGCAAATTAAAAAGGCGGAAATTGACGGCGATTTTGACGCTCGCGGCGGCGTTCTCGACGTTCACGGCGCAGTTCGCGTTCTTCGTCGCTGATTTGATTGTTGCGATTGCGTCTGTCGCCTCGCTGCTCGCGTCGGTCAGATTCTTCGTCAGACGGTCTCTGCCCGGTGAAAATTGATTCGATGTCGGCGATTTGCGTTTGTTCGACGACGCGTGTCCGACTTTCTCCCGCAGTTTGCGCCGGAACGCGGCGCGGACTTTTTACCGGCGGCGCTGCTGCTGCTGTTGCGGTTGTCGGCGCTTGAACAACAGGCGATTTTGTTTCTTGCTTTGCGCTCTCAACTGTTGAATCAGCAATTTCTTTTCGTTTATCGGCAGGCGCATCCGTTTCTGCCGGTTTGTTTTTAACTTGACTGACCGCTTCCAACAAAATCGGCGTCGGAGATATTGAAACGGGCGGTTTTTCCTCCGCCGCCAATTCCACTTCCGGTGCGGTTTCAACGTTGGCTTCCTGCGCTTTATCGCCGTTTTGATTCGTTCCGGCAACAAAATAAAAAATCGCGAGCGCGCTGATTAAAACAGATGCCGCAATCATCGCCGGAAAATAAGATTTGTTTTTTCTAATCGAAGAAACTTGTGTCGGCAATTCCGGTTGAGCATCTTTTGACAAATGTTTTACGTTAGCGGAATGCGGTTCGGCTGACGAAACAGAACGAATCACCGGCACGATTTCGGAAGTCTGCGCCACGGGCAATGTTTCATTTTCGGGAGCTTTGACAGCTTCGGCAAACGCTTCGAGCGCCGGAAAATGATCGCTTTCGGCAGAATGAATCACCGGTATAATCGGAGCGGCGACGCTATCGGCATTTTCGCTTGCCGCGACGATAGGCACTTCGCTGACGATTTCTTTGACTGCGTGCATTAAAGCCTGCTGCATTGCTTTGGCAGACACAAAACGCTGTTCGGGATTAAGCGCGAGCGCCGAATTTATCACGTTTGCCACGCCGACCGGAATTTCCGGTTTTATTTCGCTGATTAAACGCAGCGGATCGGGTTTTCCGGCGACGATTGACGCCGCACGAGCGAGCGCATCAACCGCTGATTTTCCGGCTAAAAGATGATAAGCGGTCGCGCCGAGCGCAAAAATATCCGAGCGCGCGTCGGTTCCCGTGCCTTGAATTTGCTCGAGCGGCGAATAAGTGCGCGAATAGCCGAACACGCTGATCGCGCCGGTCGTTTCGCCCGAACTGAGTTTTGCCAAACCGAAATCGAGCAGAATAATATCGCCGCGCGTGGTTAATTTGAGATTGTGCGGTTTAATGTCGCGATGAATAATCGGCGGATTCTGCGAATGCAGATAATCGAGCGCATCAAGCAGACTGTTCGCCCAGCGCACGAGATCGGCGGCGGAAAACGCGCCTTCGCGTTTCAAAATATCCGATAAATCTTCGCCTTCGATAAACTGCATCACGAGAAAATAGCCGTTATTTTCAGCGAAATAATCGGAAACGTGCGGCAGAACCGGATGCTGAAGGCTGTTCAGCAAACGCGCTTCACGCTCAAAAGCGACGCCGAGCTCGTCGTCTTTATAAAAAGTTTCTTTGATCGCCACGTAACTGCCGAAGCGTTGGTCAACAGCGCGATAAACGGCGCCCATTCCGCCTGCGCCGATTTGCTCTTCAATTAAGTACCGATTTTGTAAAAGTGTTCCGTTTTCAATCATTCTTTTTCATTTTACCGAGCGGCAATTTTGATGCCTTTACCGGCAAACTGGTTGATATTTAAAGTAATCGCGAAAAACGCTTGCTTTTCAGCCGTTCGCCGCAACCACTATTTTAACTTTCCGGCGGCAAGCTAATTGCCTAACTTTTAATTAGAAAATTATTAAAAAGGCACGTCGCCAAAACTGTATTTTCGGAGGAAATATGCCACATAACAAACTAAACATCAGCGGCGCACAAGCCGATATTCTTTCGTGGGTCAACCACGAACTTTCAACCGACGAACACAATATGCTGCGCAACGTGTCGCGGCTTCCCTGTCTTTACAAACACGTCGCGCTGATGCCGGACGCGCACCTCGGCATCGGTTCGATGGTCGGTTCGGTCGTCGCGACTAAAGACGCCGTGATTCCGGCAACTGTCGGCGTGGACATCGGCTGCGGGATGGCTGCCGTCAAAACGCCGTTTAAGAGTTCGATTCTCGACGGCAAATTGAAAGATTTGCGTCACAATATCGAACGCACGATTCCGGTCGGATTTAACGATCATAAACAGGCGGTTGACGAATCAACCGCGTGGACGGGCTGGAAATCGTTCGGCGAATTGCACGATAAAGTGCAGCATCGCCGCGACAAAGCGATGCGTCAGCTCGGAACTCTGGGCGGCGGCAATCATTTTGTCGAAGTTTGTCTCGACACGGACGACAACGTTTGGCTGATGCTGCATTCCGGTTCGCGCAATATCGGCAACGAAATCGCGTCGCGCCATATCGAAACGGCAAAACAGCTTCATAAACTTTCGGAACTTCCCGATCCGAATCTCGCTTATTTCGTGCAGGGCACGGAAGAATTTAAGAATTACTGGCGCGATTTGGAATGGGCGCAGAGCTACGCTTTGAAAAACCGCGAGATTATGATGAGTCGTTTGATCAAGCAATTTAACCGAATGTTCAACGACGGCGAAGCGTTTGAACCGGAAATTTCGGTCAACTGTCATCACAATTACGTTTCGCCGGAAGTTCATTTCGGCGAAAAAGTTTACGTGACGCGCAAAGGCGCGATTCGCGCCGATGTCGGAATGTTCGGCATTATTCCCGGCTCGATGGGCGCGAAATCGTTTATCATCAAAGGCTTGGGAAATCCGCAGTCGTTCAATTCCTGCTCGCACGGCGCGGGACGAAAAATGTCGCGCACGGCGGCGAAAAAACATTTCACGCGCGAGGATTTGGAACGCCAAACCAAAGGCGTGGAATGTCGCAAAGACGCGGGCGTAATTGACGAAATTCCCGGCGCGTACAAAAACATTGACGAGGTAATGAGAAATCAAACCGATTTGGTGGAAGTCGTCGCGCAGTTGAAGCAAGTCGTTTGCGTGAAAGGATAAAAAGTTGACAGGTAGTTGCAGGAAGTGCCGGGTAGTTTCAGGTAGTAAAAGAAAAAAGAACAACGGTTTTTACTTTCTGCAACTTCCTGTTAACTCTACAAAACTTTTTATATACAAATCGGGTGCAAATCGTTTAATATAGTGGTAGTTCATAATTACTTACACAAGATATAGCGATTGCATCTGATTTGGTTTAGCTTTCATCTAATAAAAGCAACAATTTACGGAGGTGATTCCATTGATAACAGGCAGAGTTCTGCTCTTAAACTTTTCTTACGAACCGCTCGGCACAATCGGCGTCGCGCGCGCCGTTTGTATGTGGTTTTCGGGCAAATTAACGGTTGAAGAAAACGACGGCGACAATGTTTTGCATTCGCCTTCGACGACGATCCCGATTCCGTCGGTCGTGCGTCTGCGCAATTACGTGCACATCAAACGACGCCGCCAGGAAACGACGATGAAACGCGCGCGGATTTATATTCGCGACCGCTATCGCTGTCAGTATTGCGCCGAGCACAAACACGCCAAAGATTTGACGCTCGATCATATTTTGCCGCGCGCTCAAGGCGGCGAATCAACGCCGCAAAACCTGGTCGCGGCGTGCGTTAAATGCAATCAGCGCAAAGGCAATCGTACGCCCGAACAAGCGAGAATGCCGCTTTTGACTTCGCAGAAATTGCTGCGTCTCGGTTTAGATCACGTTCTGCTTTGTCACTACGCCGAATCGCGTCCCGAATGGAAAAAATATCTGTTTATGGACGAATCGGACGAAACGGAAATGAACATCGCCGCTTAAAAAATTTCGATTTTGGATTCAATTCGACGAATCCAAAATCGAAATTTTAGATTTTTTATCTGCTAAATCGGGCAAACGCCCGGTTTATTATTTTTTACTCTTCAATTTCACTTTTTCCATAAAAAACTTCGGTTAATTCAGTTGTCGTGAAATCTTTTTTCAAGGAGTTTTTACTATGAAACTGATTTTAATTTACGGCTCGCCCGCCGTCGGCAAATTGACCGTTTCCAACGAAATCGCGAAACGCACCGACTTTAAGGTTTTTCACAATCATTTGACGATTGACGCCGTTAAGCCGATTTTTGATTTCGGCACCGAATCTTTCTGGCGTCTCGTTCATCTGGTGCGCGTCGAAACCGTCGCCGAAGCCGCGCGCGCCGGACAAAATTTGATTTACACGTTTTGTTACGCGAAAGATTCTGACGACGCACACGTCGCTTTGATTACA
>SXVE01000327.1 GCA_005790265.1 Acidobacteriota bacterium
ATCAGCTTTAAGCGCGAGCGCTTTGTCGTAATCGCCGAATGCGCCCGCGAAATCGCCGGTCATCCGTCGAATCGCGCCGCGCAGCTTATAAGATTCGTAAAGGTTTTTGTTTTTCGCAATGTCGCGATCTAAAACCGCAATCGCGCCGGGAAAATCGCCGCGACTCATCAACTCAAATGCTTGTTTATTGGGTGATTGTTGAGTTTGACCGAATAAATTGAGCGAAAACAACGACAGCAGAGCGATAAATATTAATTTGTTCATAATTTTTTTAGAATGCAAAAGTTTGATGAAATGTGAAAATTTGAGAAATTTCGGTCGTTTGGTTGATAAAACTGACGTTGAAAACGATTTTATTTTCGACCTGAAAAATTTTAATCAATTCAGCGAAACGCGGTCAAGTATTTTTCGGATTTCTAGGTTGATTGAAGCACGAAAGAATTTCGTCGTTCATAAAACATAAAAAAGGCGCTCGTCTGTGATTTATGTCCAGACAAGCGCCGTCGATTAAAAATTACCTGTGCTTAAATTAAATCGAATCGGCAATCGCCGCGTCGAAGATTTCAAGCGCGACGTCAACGTTTTCTTTGGTCAAAATGAGCGGCGGCGACCAGCGAATCGTTGACGCGCCGCAGCCTAAAATAATCAAGCCGCGATTGAAACACGCCATTTCGATTCGGTCGCGCAACTCCGGTGCGGATTTGTTGGTCGTTTTATTTTCGACGAATTCGACGCCGATCATCATTCCGAGACCGCGCACGTCTCCGATGCATTCGTATTTGTCTTTGAGTTTTTCCAAACCTTGTTTCAAATAATCGCCGACGACTTGGGCGTTTTCGATTAATTCGCGTTCTAATAATTCAATCGTTTTGAGCGCCGACGCGATGCAGACCGGATTGCCGCCGAATGTGGACGCGTGCGCGCCTTTGTGCCAGTCCATAATGTCAGCGCGCGCGACGCACGCGCCGATGGGCAAGCCGGAGCCGATGCCTTTGGCGATGCACATAATGTCGGGTTTAACGCCGCTGTGCTCGATGGCGAACATTTTGCCGGTGCGTCCCATTCCCGACTGCACTTCGTCAACGATCATCATAATGCCGTGCTCGTCGCAGACGCGGCGGATTTCGCGCAAAAATTCGGGCGGCGCGGGAACGTAACCGCCTTCGCCCTGCACGGCTTCGACGACGATTCCGGCGACTTCTTCGGGCGGCGTCGTCGTGTTGAAAAGACGATTTTCGATCCAGTCAATCGAACCGAGACAGCACGAACCGTCGTCGCATTTGCCGAGATTAAACGGGCATTGAAAACACTTCGGAAACGGAACGTGCACGACATCGAGCGCCTGCCGACCGAAACCGGAACGCTGTGCTTTTTTCGATGACGTGAGCGACAACGCGCCGAGCGTGCGACCGTGAAACGAGCCGAAAAACGAGATAAATTTCTGGCGTTTCGTGTGAGACATCGCGAGTTTCAATGCGGTTTCGACAGCTTCCGCGCCGGAATTGGCGAAATGCGTTTTCGTGTCGCCGTCAATCGGGCAGATTTCGTTGAGCTTTTTGCCCAAATCCGGCATCTGGCGATAGTAATAATCGGTGCCGCACATGTGAATCAAAGTCTGCGTTTGTTTTGTAATCGCCTCGACGATTTCCGGGTGGCAGTGTCCGGTCGAACAGACGGCGACGCCCGCGTTGCAGTCGAGAAAAACGTTTTCGTCGGCGTCTTCGATCCACACGCCGTAACCTTTTTCGGCGACTAATTTGTAATCGGGACGCGGATAACTCGGCGTTACATAACGCGCGTCGGCGGCGATAATCTCGCGACCTTTCGGTCCGGGAAGCTCGGTTTTGATAATCGGTTTTTGCAGTTCTGAAGTCGGTGTCATTTTATTTTCTCCTTTTGTTCTTTAAATTGATTAAGCAAACGAATCGGGCGATTCGTCGGTTAAAAATGTGAGTCCGAGAAAAGTAAAATTAGTCGCCCGCGAAAAGGTTCGGGCGCGAAACGTTCGGTCGAAGTTTGGCGATTGAGCGCGGCGTCATAAAATCAACTACGGCTAATATAACAAAAAGCGAACGCAATGCCCAAAGAATTCGGAAAGTTGTCGTCAAGTTTACGTTTTGGGTTTTTAAAATATAAAAAGCACATCATTACTAATGTGCTTTTTATATTTAAACTTTCAACCGAACTTACGGACGGTTTGAAGCTGTGCCGGTGTTGCCGGTCGTGCCGGTGTTGCCGGTTGTAGCGCGATTGGTGTTAGCACCAGCCATGTTGCCAGCCATGTTCGAGTTGCCGCCAGCCATGTTGCCAGCCATATTCGAGTTACCGCCAGCCATGTTGCCGCCGGTTGTTGTGTTGGTGCCAGCCATGTTGCCGCCGGTTGTTGTGTTGGCGCCGGTTGTTCCGGTGTTGCCCATGGTTGTGTTGCCGCCCATCGTGTTCATGTTCGAGGTAGCGTTCGTTGCGTTTGTTCTGTTAGCATTTGCGGTGTTGGTGTTGCCTGCTTCGGTACAAGCCATTCCCATTGCGCCTAAAACTAAAACTCCTGAAAGAGCAATAATTTTTTTCATTTTATTTAAAGTCTCCTGTCTTCTTCAAAGATTGTTTATAATTTATCTCAACTGTGAAATTTTCACAGCTTTGTCCCATCCAATATATTTTTGGAACATTGGACAATATAAGTTTCTCAAACCCTTTAGTCAAATCAAAAACGGGCAAAGAAGCGGTTTTTGCGAGTTTTTTGCTAAAATGAGCGGGCAGTTTGCGCAATTTTTCACGCGCTTTCGGTAAAAGCGGAAAATATTAAAAAAGATTGACTTACGGCGAATCGAAAAGTTATCTTCAGAGTGCCGGTTTTTTCTCAAAAATCCTTTATCTGCGGGCGCTTCTGGCTAAATTCTAAATATGAAACGAACCATTCACAACGAATCGGTCGGCGCGAACCGATTGAGCGGCAGCGCCTTTGACAGGCGCTTAATTCCGGCATCGCTGACGGCGCTGATCTGCACTTTTCTGCTCGATTACGCTGCCGTCGGTTTTGAAATCAAACTGGTAATTTTTGCCGCGATTGTCGTTAGCTACCTCGCTTTCAGCTTTTTCGTCAATCGTCAGCAAAAAGCTGAAAACGCGCGAATCATCGCCGCTCAAAACGCCGCCGACCGAGAAGCGGAAATTGAAAACCGGCTGCTGGCGCTTGAAGAAGCGAACGAATTTTTCGGCGCGTCGCTCAAATCCGCCGATTTGCTGCGTTTAGTAGCGAGCCGCGTGCGCGAATTGATTCCGTTTGCGACCTGCGCTTTTTTTCTTGCCGATGAAACGAAAACGAAATTAAAAATCGAATTTGCCGAAGGAAAACATGCAGCGGAATTGAAAAATCTGGAGTTTCGCGCGAGCAGTGAAAGCAGCGGAATCGCCGGAAAAACATTTGTCAGCGGCGCGATTCAAACGGAAAACAAACTTTCGGCGGAAAAAGAATTGATCGCGCCGCATCTGCTCAAAGATTTTTCGACGGCGATTGCCGTTCCGCTTCAGCGCGGCGGAGAAATTTTCGGCGTTTTTCAGCTGTTCGGCGATACGCAGACAAAATACGACGCCGCTTCAATCAGCATTTTCGAAGCGGTCGGCGAAAGAGTCGCGCCGCTGTTTGCCGGTTCGATGGCATTTGAACGCAGTTTGTCCAACGCGTTGACCGATGCGCTGACCGCTCTGCCGAACGAGCGCGCGTTTTTTCTCGTGCTCGAAACGCAGATTGCCGAAGCCGTTCGATTTCAACTCGACCGACCGCTGACGATTTTAGCGATTGATCTGAAAAACTTCGCCGAGCTGAATCAGCAGTTCGGACACGCGACCGGCGACCGAATTTTGGCTTTTGCCGGACAAATTATCAAAAAACAGCTGCGTCAGATGGATTTTCTCGCGCGGTCGAACGCCGACGAATTTTTGGTCGTTTTGCCGACCGCAACCGAGGCGATTGCGCGCGAAATCATCAATCGCATCGAGCGTTCGTTTGTCACGAAGCCATACGAAATTGATAACGGCGAAAAGGTTCATCTCGGTTTTAATTTCGGCGCGGCTTCTTTCGGTCAGGACGGCGAAATCGCGGCGCAATTATTAAACTCGGCGCTTGCTCGAAAACAGCAGACGAAGAAAGGCGAACCGAACAGAATTTTGCAGTTTCCCAAAGAATACGCCAATTAAACCGAAGAAAAAATTCGGTTTCAAAATGTTAAAAATTGCGGATTTATACCGTTAATGATTTTACGGTACGGAATTTTTTTGATTTAATTCGGCTCAAAGTTAAACTTTTACCCGTCGGCGGACGTTAAAACTGTGGAAGCCAGGAAAAATTCAGGAATCGGCGATATGCTTTCAGGCACAAAACTCGGACGTTATCAGATCGTAAAAAAAATCGGCGAAGGCGGGATGGGCGAAGTTTACCTCGCGCACGACGAACAGCTTGATCGAAACGTCGCGCTTAAAGTTTTGCTGCCCGAATTCTGCTGCGATGCCGAACGCGTCAAGCGATTCAAACTCGAAGCGCGCGCCGCTTCCGCGCTTAATCATCCGAGTATTATCACGATTTACGAAGTCGGCGAAGAAGACGAGAAACTTTTTATCGCGACCGAATATGTCAACGGCGAAACGCTGCGCGAGAAAATCGAAAAACGCGAATTATCCTTGCTCGATGCGATTAAAATCGCCGAACAGGTTGCCGACGCGCTCGCCGTTGCGCACGAATCAAACATCGTTCACCGCGACATCAAGCCGGAAAATATTATGCTGCGGCACGACGGCTACGTGAAGATTCTTGATTTCGGATTGGCTAAGCCGATTTTTTTGTCGCGCAACGTCGGTGCCGAAGACGATACGATTCAGCTGGTCAAAACGCAGCCGGGAATCGTGATGGGCAGCGTGCGTTATATGTCGCCCGAACAGGCGCGCGGCAAAGAAACCGACGAGCGCACGGATATTTGGAGTCTCGGCGTGGTTTTATATGAAATGCTCGCCGGAACAAATCCGTTTGAAGGCGAAACGGTCAGCGATTCGCTCGCCGCCGTGATTTACGTCGAACCTCCGCCGGTCGAAGACATTCCCGAAAAATTACAGCGCATCATCAGCCGCGCCGTGCGAAAAAATACCGCTGATCGCTATCCGAATATCAAAGAATTTTCGGCGGATTTGCGCGAATTATATTTAAAGATCGAACACGATTCGGCGGAATATAATTTGAGCCGTTTTACCAAAACGAGCGCCGTGCGCCAGCATAAAACAAGCGAAAACGCGACGCTGATTCACCGCACGCTGTCCGCCGAAAACGAAACGGGCGCGCGCGATGCGGATTTGGCGAAAACGAAAATTTATCAATCGAAACCCGCCCCGCGCCGAAGTTTCGGGCGATTGTTGCCCGTCGCTTTGCTGATTTTTGCCGTCACGCTCGCGCTCGGCGCGGTTTATCTTCAGCCGAAATTGTTCAGCTCGGCGGCGCCGACTTTCGATTCGATTCAGGTTTCGCGTTTGACGGAAAACGGCAACGCGCATCGCGCCGCGATTTCGCCGGACGGCAAGCTGATCGCTTTTATCAGCGAGCAAAACGGACGGCAAAGTTTAATGGTGCGGCAGGCAGCGACTGGAAGCGCGGTGGAAATCGTTCCGCCGGGCAACGCGCAGATTATGCAGCCGACGTTTTCGATTGATGGCGAGCACGTTTTTTACGTGAGCGCTGACCGCAGTTTGGGAACTCTCTACAAAATTTCCGCGCTCGGCGGCGAAAGCAAAAAGTTAATCGAAGACGTTGATTCGAGCGTCGAATTTTCGCCGGACGGCAAAAAACTCGTTTTCGTGCGCCACAATCCGAACGAAGGCGGCGACACGATTTTAATCGGCGACAGCGACGGCGCGAATGTGCAGCCGTTTCTCCAAACGAAAGAAATCGGCTACGACAAAATTTTCGGTCTCGATTGGTCGCCGGACAATGAGCGAATTATCTTCGGCGTTTTCAAAAGTTCGAGCGATTCGCCGCGAAAATTTCAAGTGGCGACCGCCGAATTAAGAGACAAAAAATTTCGCTTAATTAACGATCAAAATTGGCAGGGAGCCGATTCTTTTCATTGGCTGAAAGACAATTCGGCGGTGGTTTTTCTCGGCAAGCAGAGTATGAGCGATTCGGTGCAGATTTGGCGAATGAGTTTTCCAGACGGCGAAACGAAACAAATCACGACGGACACGAGCGATTACGCCAGTTTGAGTCTCGCCGCCGAAACAAACGCGATTGTGACAACGAAAGTTGACACGATTTCCAGTTTTTGGTCGTTCGCTCCCGGTTCCAAAGAAATGAACCAGATTAACGGCGAAAGCAAAACGCTCGTCGCAAAAATGGGAATTTCGCATTCGCCGAACGGAAAAATTTATTTTACGCGGAAAACCGGCGAGGAAATCAATATTTTCTCGATGAACGAAGACGGCAGCGGCGAGAGGCAGTTAACTTCCGGCGCGCGTTTTAATTACGAACCGGTCGCCGCGCCCGACGGAAAAACAATCGTTTTTTCTTCAAATCGCGCGGGCAGTTTTAATCTCTGGCGAATCAATGCCGACGGCTCAAATCCGCTTCGTTTAACTGATTTCGCAAGCATCACCGATTCGCAGATTGATATTTCGCCCGACGGACAAACCGTGTATTTTACGCGGCAGAGCAGCGACGGCGGGAAATCCGTTTTGATGAAAGTTTCGATTAACGGCGGTGAAGCCGCGCCGCTTTTTCCTGCAAGCCAAATGTCCGATTTGTTTCCGCGCATTTCGCCGAACGGCGGCAAGCTCGCTTACCAAACTTTTCATTACGATTCGGCGCAAAATAAATTTCACACCGGCGTGCGAGTCGTTGATCTGGTAAACAAAGTTACTAAAAATCCGGAAATAGAACTCGAATTCGGGCTAAATCACTCGATGAAATGGACGCCGGACGGAAAATCTTTGACTTATATTAATGAAAGCGGAATTGATAATATTTGGAATCTCGCGCTCGACAGCAAAACGGAAAAGCCGCTGACAGCGTTTAATTCCGGCAATATTTCGTCGTTCGCCTGGTCAAACGACGGTAAAAAAATGTTTATCGTGCGCGCAATTCACAACAGCGATTTGGTTTTAATCAAAGACGGCGCGAAAATTTAGACAAACTTTTCACCCTTTTTTCCCAATTAAGAACGCGCGTTGAGAGAAATTTCTTCGCGCCGGTTGTAAAGCGATTTTTCGATTGCTCATCAATTTGTCGAATTTGGCGAACGAAGCCAAAAACAGTTTTGATGACGCAACGGCAAATCGAACGCTGCCGAAGCGTGCGGAACAATTCATTTGCGAAAAATTGAGCCGGTTAATCGAAGTGCCGCCGTATCAGAAAACATCTCGATTAATATAAATATTTAACCGAATTTGCGTATAATAATGGCGGCGGAAAAAATGTTTTCAGTCGCTGAGTTTTCGATTATTCCTTTAAATAATTCTACCAAACGAATGAATGCTGCTATTGAACAAGATGTCGCCGCGATCAGCCGAATCGAAGCGGTGCAGATGATCTTAAAAACAATTTCGCGTTCGACCAAAATGCGCGTTTCGCTCGTTTCGCGAATGACCGACGATTCGTGGACGGCGTGCGCGGTGATTGACGACGCAAATTTCGGTTTGCAGACGGGAAGCGAGCTTGATCTCGCTTCGACTTATTGACAAAGCGTTCGCGGAGCGGTCGCTCCGCTAATCGTTAGTCACGCAAGTCAGGATTCGCGTTATCAAAATCATCCGGGTTTGACGGTTTTCGGCGTGGAAAGTTATATCGCCGTTCCGCTCTACCGGCTCAACGGTGATTTTTTCGGAACGCTGTGCGCGCTCGACCCGAATCCGTCGAGCGTGAGCGAAACCGATCTTGAGCTATTTCAATTATTCGCCAATTTGATCGCCTACGAACTCGATGCCGAAGATAAATCGCGTGAACGCGAAGCCGAACTTCGCCGAGTTGTTGCCGAAAGCGATTCGCAGCGGCGATTTATGAGCATTCTCGGGCACGATCTGCGCAATCCGCTCAACACGATTAAAATGGCGGCGAATTTGCAGCGAATGAAAACTGTGAGCGCGGAAACTAATCTGGAAATGGCGGGAAAAATCGTCAAAACCGCTCAGCGAATGGAAGATTTGATCGAAGATTTGCTCGAAACGACCAACGCCATCGGCGGCAGCGACGTTCTAATCTTCAAAAAACCGGCGGATTTGACGGCTATTTGCCTCAGCATCATCGAAGAATTTAAGATCGCTCATCCGAATTCAAAAATTGAATTTTATGCCGAAGAAAATTGTCTGGGCGATTGGGACGAGCGCCGAATTTCACAGGTTTTGGCAAATCTTTTGAGCAACGCCATTTCATACGGCAGACGCGGAATGCCGGTGAAAGTGAATTTAACCGAAGATTGCGACCGCGTGATTATTCAAGTTAATAATCGCGGCGAAGTAATCAGCAGCGAAGCGAAAAGGAATCTTTTTTCCGCGTTCTGGCGCGGTTCGCACAAAAATGGCGCAAATGCCGAGGGCTTGGGGTTAGGACTTTACATCGTTAAACGAATCGTCGAAGCGCACAACGGAACGATTTCAGTTGATTCAAACCGCGAATACGGCACCACTTTCACGGTCGTTTTTGCAAAAGAAAAATCAAACGTGCAAGCTGTGTGAGTACGTTCGCTTTTATTTCATTCGTAGCGCAGACATTCAATCGGGTCGAGTTTCGACGCTTTGCGCGCCGGGAGAACGCCGAAAATCAAGCCGACGCCGACGGAAACCGTCAAGCCCATAATCACCGCCCACAGCGGAATCGAAGCGGGAATCGAAGGAATCAAAAGCATTATCAAATTGCTGATACCGACAGCGAGCGTCACGCCGATCAAGCCGCCGAAAAACGTTAAAGTCATCGCTTCGAGCAGAAATTGCAGAACGATGGCTTTTTTCGTCGCGCCGATGGCTTTGCGAATGCCGATTTCTTTGGTTCGTTCGGTGACGGAAACGAGCATAATATTCATCACGCC